>NZ_JAEQCX010000074.1:0-163910 GCF_020738035.1 Microcoleus sp. PH2017_28_MFU_U_A | reverse complement strand
ACCTTAAATGTACGCGGAGACAGAGTAAGACTATGAAAGGTAGCATCAGTCGATGAGGCGTAAAGAATCCCCGCGCGTTTACGCCGGGGAGTATGTCAAAACTAAAATCTAAAATCACATGAATTTTATCGGTGAAATCGCGGCTTTAGGTGCTGCATTTGTCTGGGCTCTATCTTCCACAATCTGGCAGCGAGTCGGACAGCAAATCCCCGCAGTTGTACTAAACTTGCTCAAAGGTGCGATCGCCCTGGTCATGCTTCTTACCACGATAATAATCTTAGGCAAATCCTTACCATCCGTAAACCCGAATATTTTAGCAATGCTGCTCATCAGCGGCGCCCTAGGAATTGGCATCGGAGACACCGCTTTCTTTATCGTATTAAAATATTTAGGCGCGAGGCGAGCGCTGCTTTTAGAAACCCTATCTCCCCCTTTGACAGCTTTATTCGGCTTGATATTTTTGCAAGAAAAGCTATCGCCTATTGCTTGTACAGGCATTCTTTTAACAATCTGCGGCGTAGCTTGGGTGATTGCCGAACGAACAGCCGAAACCACCTTACCATCAAAACATCTTTGGCAAGGATTAGGCATTAGTTTATTAGGACAAACAGCCCACGCAGCCGGAGCAGTTTTATCCCGCGCCGCCTTCGCTCAAATAGATATCGATCCCTTGTGGACAGCGGCCTTACGTTTGAGCGGAGGTATGGCAGTCATGCTGTGCTTTCTCAACCCCACAAACCTTGGCACTTTCCAACAATTAAAAGCGCCAAAAATATTAGGTGCAATAATTTTAGCAGCTTTTTTGGGAACCTATCTCGGAATTTTCCTGCAACAGACTTCCTTGAAATATGCACCCGCAGCCATCGCTCAAGCACTTAGTTCTACAAGTCCCCTGTTTATACTGCCTCTAGCCGTACTCGCGGGCGAAAAGGTTAGTCTCCGGGCTGTTGTGGGTGTGGTTTGTGCGATCGGCGGAATCGCGCTATTATTGGGATTGAGGTGATTCGATTTTAGATTTTAGATTTGATATAAGTTCTCAACAATAATGAAACTATACGTCAGATCCCAACCACGATTTTAGTCATCAATTTTTAATCTCAAACGTCTAATTTAGAATACTATGAATTATGATGCAGGCAAGCAAAACAATAATTATACCAATTTTCAACGAAATAACAGTATTCTTGTCCCCCCCCTTAGCAAGGGGGGGCTAGGGGGGGTCGAAGAGTGTTGCACAATTTTAGATAATTGGTATTATTTAGCAATTGCCAACCAACAGATTGACTGGCTTAAAAAACAGCCAGATGGCATTATATTTCAGCAAGATTCCGGCGACAGCATTGTAGCAATCAAAAAAGATAAATCATGCTTACTCCTGGTTTTGGTAGACAGAGAAACTTTGAGTACAAGTGTAGCTCAATCAATCCTCGACCTCAACAATCCACTTAAATTAATATTTCCATATTCCCAAGCAATGCTGTTAGCATTACTCTGGAAAACTCAACCAAAAAATATCTATATAATCGGTTTTGGGGGTGGCACTCTTCCCAGAATTTTGCATCACTATTTCCCTAACGCGATAGTCGAATCTGCTGACATAGACGCAACAGTTGTCGAAGTTGCTCAAAAGTTTTTTGGCATTCAATTTAATGACAGACTAAAAGTAGCCATTCAAGATGGTCGTCAATATCTTGCCGAACAAAATCCCACCATAAAAAATGATATAATTATTGTGGATGCTGGTTTTGGCAGCGGCTATATGCCCTATCCATTGGTCACACAAGAATTTTACCAACTCTGCAAAACGCACTTGTCAAATACGGGCGTTGTAGCTATCCACCTATTCCACAAACAAGAGTTTAATGCGGCGGCGGTTAAAACAATTCAAAGTGTGTTCGCACAAGTTTATATCTGCAATTTAGATGCTGGTAACAGTATAGCGTTCGCGACTAATGCTCCAGATTTAGCTAGAAATGAAATCTTCTTGAAAGCCGAACTTATTCAAGATTTCCACAATTTAGAATTTTCCTTAATAGAAATGTCGTTTCAGCTCAAAACATTAGCGGAATTGCCGGAATGGCTGAAAATTTGGGAAACGCTACCAATTTTTACAGATGCTGCAATGCCGAGGGAATATTTGGAGTGATCGCAATATTATACTAAGCTTGAAAATTTCTGGCTACAACACCAAATTTTAAGTAGAGTTAAATGGATGGTTGTGTTCTCAAAGATTCTTGGTTGTGCGTCGCGATGGGATTTTCTCTCTTTTTTGAGGATTAGCAGTGGCGACGCACCCTACAGATACTGTTGCATTGATTGTTGAAATTGGTATTAAACCAACTACTTGACAGTGCAATGGTAATAGTGTATTATGTAAGTAGTACACATATAATAAAAACATGAGACTAAAAAGTTGGGAGTCTCCCCGCAACGAGGGCAGAAACTCTAAAGGCAAAGGCGGCTCGGCCAGAGCTAGACAGCTCAAAAAGCAACAGCAAACTCTCCGAAAAAAGTTAAAAGCTCAGCACGATCGCCCAAACGATCGCCCACCAAACCACAAACCAAACAACAAAGGGAAGGAAACCGATAATTCCTTCCCTTTTTTTGTATCTTTCTGCCGTTGCTCAATCCCGCTGAATGTTCGGACAAATGGTGCGAGTAATACACTCCGGCGAGGGTTTCTCTTGCCAGCGGTTGAGAATTCCTTGCAATTCTCCTTTCAAAGTTTCTAACGCTGCAATTTGCCCGGAAATTGCCTCAACCTTGGCCGTTAGATGCTGCTTCGCTTCAGAGCAAGGCAACTCTCCCCGATCGCGAACTTGTAAAATATCCTTAATCTCCTGAAGGCTCAAACCCAGAGCCTGAGATCGTTTAATAAACGCCAACCTGTTGAATACCGCTTCCCCAAACAAGCGATAACCAGCCGGCGATCGCTCTACCGCCGGAGACAGCAGGCCCATTTCGTCATAGTAACGAACAGTTTTCACCGATAAACCGCTACAACCCGCTACAGAGCCAATTTTGTACAGTTTCTCGGCAACAGTAATATTCATACAGCAAGCCTCAAAGATCGAAGATCGAAAGACTTTTTTGATCCTATGTTTAGTAATGCCTCAGATGCAGAGTGGCGCGATCGCCACCTCACCCCCGTCGCCGTTGCGCGCTAATCTTAATAAGGAGGATTTTTCTTAGACACGTTGTTGAGCGTGGGCAACTGAGGTCGAGAAGACTGAGGAGGAAGATAGTATTCGGCAGCAGGGGCGGGTTGTTCGGCTTCAGAGCGGTAAACTTGCCACCAACGGAGACCCATCGCTACCCCAGCAGTACCCAGTCCAAAAGCCAATAAAGAGCCGCTCGCACCAATGCTGCCGATGGCTGCATCGACAACGCCCACTGTTATAACAAAGCTGGTAATTGGCTCTCTACGGTAAGCTGACTTCAAAAGTCGCGTCCACGAAGCATTCATGTGGTTTTACTCTGTTCTATATTTATCTAAAATCTCTAAAACTTAGAGTTGGCGGTGCGATCGGGATTTCTAGCTTTGAAACTAGCTTCACCTCAATTAATCTTCTCGCCTGTCGCGAATTGTACGGGAGCGAGGCCAAATTGCCAAGCTTGCCCAATCAAAATTTCATCCGACATACAAACCCAAAGCTAGCTCTTGCATTGTCTAAACCGATGTTTCTCGATCGACAAGTCGCTGGGCTTGATTTCTAACTAATATTCTAATCAATTCGCGAAGTGGTCGCGGCCAGCGGCGTGACACCCTTGCGAGTGACAGTCCAGACCAAGTGTGAGGTTGACCCGCCTAAAAACGGGTACCCTGCCCTCAACGCTCGCTGGTTGGTTAACCCCCCAATTTTAGACTCCTGTTCAACCTTCCAGATGAATCTGTGGACTCAATCTAAAATCTAAAATCTAAAATCTAAAATCGGCTGACCGCGCCCTTGCTAAAATTAGTTGAGACCTAACCAGGCCAGCAACCCCTGCCCTGTGACATACTCGATAATTAAAGTTAGGGAAAAACCAATCATCGCAGCTCGACCGTTCAGGCGTTCCGCGTAGCTGTTGAAGCCAAACTTTGGTTGTTCCACTTTGGGAGTGACGGTGGGTTGTACTTGTGTCATTGCTTTGGATACCTTGCGATCGACGCTAGTGAAATCGAATGTTAGTTACAAATCTTAAACATTTCTACTTCCATTATAAGGAGAGTTAACCGCCATCAACCGTCCACGCTAAAAAAAACTGTTGCCAATTAAAGCCACTCAATTATATCCGTTCAAAATATGACTAATCAGTTAGATAACGATAAGCTTCCGGTAGCTGCACAGCGAGTTGCCTTTGCCCTTCGGACAGCAGGCTGGGTGTGCTTCTGGGTGCAGTCAGTGCTGGCGGTGGTAGCGACGATTATTTTGCTCTTTGCCATCCCCTTTGCTATCCCCAGCGCCACTGCGCCTGGAAGTTCAACCAGTGCCGGCACCGGCGGCGGCGTCTTTTTTGCTCTTTGCGGGCTGGCAGTGCTCGGTTACAGCGTGTATCGCGCTTTCCGTTTCACCCGCTTGTCGAGAGAATTGCGATCGCCCGCCAACGCTGTCCGCCCCAAAAAAGCAGACACGATCAAACAAGTGCGGTTGACACTGATGAGCAACTTATTAGGAATGCTGCTGACACTGATCGGTGCAGAAGCTATCAGCGGCACGCTGTTAGCCAAATCTTTAGCTCAGCCGCAAGCTTTGTTCGGTGCGGCAGTAGATTTCAGCAGATTTATTCAGCCTTTAGACATATTTGTGGTGCTAGCCAATACTCACGCGACTGTTGCCCACTTTGTCGGGATTATCGGTGCTCTTTGGTTGCTAGATCGCATCCACAAGCAATAGTTCAACAGTTGACAGTTGACAGTTGACAGTTGACAGTTGACAGTTGACAGTTGACAGTTGACAGTTTGAGAGTGACCTCTACCCTTAAGTCCGAGGATTGGAGCAATGAATAGTCTGATTTTAATTTCTTCCTCAAAGGCTTGGGGCTTTCAACCAATTCTTTCTGGTAATTGGTAATTGGTAATTGGTAATTGGTAATTGAGAATTGGTCTTCTCTCCCCCTCTCCCCCCTCTCCCCGTCTCCCCCTCTCCCCCTCTGCCACTATCCCACCTCCCGGACTATCCCACTATCCCCCAAGTGGCATCCGGAATCACTGCCAAGCTTTAGAAGAACGTACTCAGATACCTTCTAGCAAGACAACACAAACATCATGGCACTGAAACCCGAGGCTTATTTTGGGGTGACAGATCACGCAACTATTGAAATTTCTCAAGAAAGTTTTCGTTCTGTTCTCGGTCAAATAGAAGCTGAACTCCTCTGTAGCGACACCTACAGCCAAGCTCTAGCTAGCTTGCAAACCATGTTGGGCGAAGCAGCATCTGCTGCCGAAATTTTAATTAGAGCAGTTAGCAGAGAAGCAGTCAAGCTCGCATTCGATCGATTTGGCAAACCAAACAAAACGGAAATGCAAGTCGTCCAAGAGAGTGTCGCGGCTCCAAGTGACACCGCATCCTATGTTAGAGAAGAAGAGCCACCAGTACCTGCTCCTGTTTTCTATTGGCGCAGTGCTGCTGTGGAAGCTCCTGTTACAACAGAGTCCGAGACTGAAAATTGCGATCGAGATTCTAACACTTTAGAAGAAAACAAAGAAGCGCTCAAAGACGAAATTAAAGTCGATTCGGCTGCACCTGCAACTGTCATCGCCCCCGCTAAATCCTTCCCAGGGTTTGGTTTTCCCAAGAAGGAGAAAAAACTTACCAAGGAAGAGGAAGCAGCTTTAGCAGTTCAAGAGCGAGAAGAGTGCCTGCGGGAGTTGGGTAGAGAGTTGCGTAAGGGACGGCAAATTCGATCGCTATCCATCCAGCAAGTCCACAGTCAAACTCTCGTGCCGCTGCACCACATCGAAGCGATCGAAAATGGGGAAATCGACAAACTGCCCCAAGATATTTACGTTAGAGGTTTTATCCGCAGATTGGGCGACGCCTTAGGGCTAGACGGCACCGCGATGGCGAATGCTTTGCCAAAACCGGCTCCGAGTCCAATAATTCCCAGTACCTATTTGTCTGCTTCCAACTCCGACTCCGGCGAAGGCTTTCAAATGAGTCCGGTGCATTTGTACATCGGCTACACTGCTTTGATGGCTGGGGCGATAGGGGGTGTGGGTTGGTTGTCGCAGCAACCCGTTGTACCTGGGGCCAATGCAGTGGAGCCACAGGTGACACCGCCCGCTTCTGTTGCACCGTCTCCAAAAAGCCAAGAAAAAGCGCCTCAACCGGGCTTGAAGAAGTCTAAGAGTCACGGGGGCATGATTATGGGGGCTGACATGGCACCGCCGGAGGTGATTTTTGGTTAGAGTGCTACACGCGATTGCGATCGGTTGTCATTGGCAGGAGCGAAGCAATCGCAGTATCTTTTGTTTGCAGGGTTTTGCCGATCGAACTTTCTTGTCTAAATTGGACTGGGTGAGAGTGTGTCGGGCGATCGATCGTCCGACAAGACTCTTGGCGCAGTTGAACTCCCAAACAGAGTTTCGGAGTTCACCCACATGGGATACACAGCTTGAAGACATGAGTCGTGGAGAACAATCGCGGTTGAGATTTTAAGTTCAATCCCTCACCTTGAACTATCTGTGGAGTCAAAACTCAAAACTCAAATCTCAAATCGCTCAGCCTTGCACCCAAAGTGAATTTTCAAGTACATCAGGAAACCCAATATGTGCGATAAACTATCTATTTGACCAGTCCTAAAAAAGGTTTCCGATAAGATGAGTTCCCCAGCCACCGCTGCTTCCTCCGATATCGAGCCGCTATCGCCTGTGCCACAAACAGTCACGAGTTTGACTGTATCGCACAGTGCTTTGGTAGCTGCTGCTCAAGTGCCACAAAAATCTTGGACAATAGAAGATAGCGAGAAACTGTACCGAATTCAAGGTTGGGGCGAACCCTATTTTTCGATTAATGCCGCCGGTCACGTTACAGTCTCTCCCAAGGGCGATCGCGGCGGTTCCCTCGACTTGTGCGAACTGGTAGAATCGCTCAAGCAGCGAAATTTGGCTTTGCCGCTGCTAATTCGATTTTCTGATATTTTGGAAGACCGGATCGATCGCCTAAATTCCTGTTTTGCCAGAGCAATCGCCCGCTACAATTACAAAAATGTCTATCGCGGTGTTTTTCCAGTCAAATGCAACCAGCACCGACAATTAATTCAAGATTTGGTGCGTTTCGGTCAACCCCATCACTTCGGACTGGAAGCCGGATCGAAACCAGAATTAATGATTGCTTTGGCGACCTTAAAAACTCCAGGGGCTTTGTTAATTTGTAATGGTTATAAAGACCGCGAATACATAGAAACCGCGATTTTAGCGCAGCGGCTCGGTCAAACTTCGGTAATTGTACTGGAGCAAATTGAGGAAGTAGAACTCGCAATCACAGCGAGCAAAGCATTAGGAATTAAACCGATTTTGGGAGTGCGAGCCAAACTAACTACCAAAGGCGTTGGCCGCTGGGGAGGTTCCACGGGCGATCGGGCAAAATTTGGCTTGACAATTCCTGAAATTATCCGCGCAGTCAACGAACTAGAAAAAGCTGGAATGCTCGACTGTTTGCAGTTACTGCACTTCCACATCGGCTCTCAAATTTCCTCAATTAGCGTCATCAAAGATGCCATTCGAGAAGCCAGCCACATCTATGTAGAATTGGCTAAATTGGGAGCTAACATGAAATATTTGGACGTAGGGGGCGGGCTCGGCGTTGACTACGACGGCTCTAAAACCAACTTCCACGCTTCCAAAAACTACAATATGCAAAACTACGCCAACGACGTAGTAGCGGGAGTCAAAGATGCCTGTGACGAGCGGAAAATTCCTGTGCCAATTATCATTAGCGAAAGCGGGCGGGCGATCGCATCTCACCAATCAGTCCTAGTTTTTGACGTACTCGGAACTAGCGATGTCCCCAGAGAAGTACCAGAACCAGTAGACGAAAACGCCCACCAAATTCCGCGCAATCTCTACGAAATTTACCAATCTATCACTCCCGAAAATTACCAAGAAGTCTATCACGATGCTATCCAATTCAAGGAAGAAGCAGTCAGTTTATTTAACTTAGGCTATTTGGGAATTGCGGAACGGGCGAAAACCGAACAGTTGTACTGGGCTTGCTGCGATAAAATACAGACAATCGCGCGGCAAAAAGACTATGTATCGGAAGATTTGGAAGACTTAGAAAAGGTGATGGCGTCCATTTATTACATCAACTTATCTGTTTTCCAGTCAGTGCCAGACAGTTGGGCTATTAACCAATTGTTTCCTATTATGCCAATTAACCGGCTCGATGAAGAACCGACTCAGCGCGGTATTTTAGCAGATCTCACCTGCGACAGCGACGGCAAAATCGACCAATTTATTGATTTGCGAGATGTCAAGTCAGTTCTGGAACTGCATACAATCAAACCTGGAGAACCTTACTATTTAGCGCTGTTTTTGGGAGGTGCTTATCAAGAAATTATGGGCAACCTTCACAACTTATTCGGCGATGCAAATACGGTTCACATTCAGCTAACTCCTTCGGGATATCATATCGAACACGTTGTGAAGGGAGACACGATGAAAGAAGTTCTCAGCTACGTACAGTACGATGCAGAAAGTTTGGTTGAAAGCATCCGCCGTCAGACAGAATCAGCTTTGCAGCAAAATAAAATTACTCTTTCGGAGGCTCAACTTTTACTGCAAAATTACGAGCGGAGTCTCACCCAATATACTTATTTGCAGTCCTAATCAGTTGGCATTTGGCAGTTGGCAGTTGGCAGTTGGCAGTTGGCATTAGTCATTAGTCATTAGGAGTGCTGTCTCCGCTCGCGAACCTCATCCAAGGTCATTAGTCATTAGTTGATAACTGATGACTAATGACTTATTAGGTAGAGTGCAAACGAAGAACTTTAGCAATTACCAATTAGCAATTACCAATTAGCAATTACCAATTAGCAATTACCAATTAGCAATTACCAATTAGCAATTACCAATTACCAATTACCAATTCCCAATTACCAATTAGCAATTAGCAATTACCAATTCCCAATTACCAATTACCAATTACCAATTACCAATTCCCAATTCCCAATTACCAATTAGTCAGCAGTGCTGAGAATATCTGCGATCGCCCGTCGCTCTTCTCCTAGTATATTTGGTAACACTTGACGGGCATCAGTAATCAGCCAATCGAGAGCCGCCGCTTGCAAATCGATCGCCGCCCCGGTTTTGTCAACGCAGTAGCGCCCGAACACCAGTTTGTCAACCAACCGCACCTCTGGCCCCAAACGGGAATACTCAAAGATCACGCTGTTTTCTACAGTCGCCCCGCTGCAAAGCCAACAATTCGGGCCGATCATTGTCGGGCCGACAATTTTGGCTCCGTCTTCAATTTTCGTCATCGCACCAATGTAAACAGGCCCGGTAATATCAACCTTGTCCCAGTTGACAGCTACATTCAAACCAGCGTAAACGCCGGGGCGCACTTCAATTCCTGGAATCGAAACATTTTTAATTTCTCCCAACAGCACGCTCTGAATTGCTCGCCAATAATCAGGAACTTTCCCGATATCCACCCACTCAAAGTCCATGCTAATTCCGTAAAAAGGCGCACCTGCTGCTACTAGGGCGGGAAATAACTGCGAACCGATATCATATTCCATATCATGGGGAATATAATTGAATATTTCCGGTTCAAAAATATAAATACCAGTATTGATGTCGGTACTCAGAGCTTCCTCTACAGAAGGTTTTTCTTGGAAATCTTTAATTCTGCCAGAATCGTCTGTTACCACTACTCCATAACTGGGAACCTCATCGCGGGGAACAGATTTCATTACAATAGTAGCGATCGCCCCTTTTTCTCGGTGCCACTTCACAGCAGCAGTCAAGTCCAAGTCAATCAAAGCGTCGCCGCACAGCACCACAAAAGTATCGTCAAAAAACGGTGAGAAGTCCTGAATTCGCCTCATACCGCCAGCCGAACCGACGGCTTCTCCAATCATTTGTCCGTCTTCAATTCGCCCTTCAAAAGAATAGCCAATTTGTACCCCAAACTTTTGACCGTCGCGGAAGTAGTTTTCAATTACGTCGGCCAAGTGGGAAACATTGACCATAATCTGGTCAAATCCGTGCTGGCGGAGCAATTCAACCAAAAACTCCATCACAGGCTTTTGCAGGATGGGAATCATCGGTTTTGGTGTCGTGTGAGTAATGGGACGGACGCGAGTGCCTTTACCGGCCGCCAGAATCATCGCTTTCATGATTAACTTCCTCAACCCTCTGTTAATTGATATCAACTCAACAATTAGATGCTAGCGGTTGCGACCTTTATCGATCGCAGCACCATCCTAACCCCGCCCAAAAACGGGTATAATTTTCCGACGCGAGCGTTCGGATCGATTTCAAAATTTTAGACGCTAGTTCAAGCTCTCAGATTTACTGCGCTGCGAGTAAATCTAAAATCTAAAATCTAAAATCTAAAATCTAAAATCGACTGACCTGTTTATAGGCGATATCCTACCAGGCTATCAATCATTTATCCGGAATTTGCCTGGATTTAACCAACCAGGAATCAGAAATCAGAAATAATCTCAAGTCCGGTTGAATGTACCTAAAAGTCCTCTACAGGCAGGTTCGTCCGGAAGTCAAGAGTTCCAAGGACTGGTAAACCGGCCCCATAAGCCTATCTGATGCAGATCCAAGCTCAAAGCGCCCGGATTTTGAGGTCTTGGTAAAACTCCTCTTGAAGCAACTCTACTTTAGACTGAGCCGAGAGCAGCAACAACGCCCAAAAAACACCCACGCGGTCATAATTTGGTAAATGAACTTCCTCAGTCGATAGCGGGGGGTCGGGGTGGACAGATGAGTTAAAACCGTGATGGTGCCAGAGTTCCAGCAATTTGTCCAAGTCGAGCCAACCCTCATCAATTTCCTGGCCCCGTTCTGCCAGAAATCGATCGAGCTCGCTAGCAGTTTCCACGAGATTTTCTTGGTGAGCTAGCTCAAAGATAGCTTGGGCAGCTTGCGATCGCATTTTTGAAGTCGGGCGGCGGCGAGGAGCAACTGTCTGCTCCATTGCTGCTTTCATGAGCTGCAATTGCTCGATTAGTTCTGGGAGAGTTACCGGGCGTTTTTGTGGGAGTTGAGCTACACCGCGACGGCGCAGTTGTCGCTCCAGATGCTGCGGCATATTTCGCCCTCCTGAGTGCTCTGTGTCTTCGAGGGCTGCTTCGTCCAATTCGGGATTCGGCGGGGGTTCTGAGAGGACAATACTTTCTGCTTTGAGCAAAACCAGCATTGAAGCGTACAAAAATGCTTGGCCGGAGTGGGACAAATCGGAGAAATCCGAACTCTGATCGGCATCAGAGGCGTTGGTCAGCTTGCTCAAACATCGATCGAACACTTCAATGACTTTAACGTCCCAAGGATCGATTTCTCCCCGTTCTGCTAAATCAATTAAAATGGCGATCCCCTCAGAAATCGTTTCTAAACCATCTTGGTCTCTGGAAACAACCATTCGATTTTAGATTTTAGGTTTTAGATTTTAGATTTAGGGCTGATACACTCACCCGCCAATAAATCGGGTTTTTCAACCGAAATTGAGGGTTTTAATCAATCCAATAGGCTTGGGTTGTTCTCAGACAAACCGTATTAGTTTCTAGCCAACCGTGGGTACAGAAATGAGATTTGAGATTTTCCATCGCCACAAACCAGATAGAAACTGGGTGCATCTGAGTTTTGAAAATATGTTTGTAGGGGCGAAGCATGACCTCCGTGAATATGAGATTATAACTAATAACTTATATGCGGTCATGCTTCGCCCTCTTCTAAAGTGAGATGCACCCGAATAACTCAATTTAATTGCCAGATACATTATTTAACCAGCTTTGACCTCGGCTGCTGCTGTTCCTAAACTTGTCAGTTCTGCACTTTCTAACAAAGGTTGTTTTGCTTCTACTTCTGCTTTATAGCGTTCGATATCTTGTTGTAACTCCTGAATTTGCTGCTCTTTTTCGCGAACTTGGCGGATTTCTTGGCGAGAGGCGAGGGTTCGCTGCATTCTCGACCACAAACTGAACAGCCACGCTAAAACAGCTCCCAATCCTGTCGCTACAATTAGTTCTACGCACAGCGGGGCTTTAACTTGGACGCCTTTAATAATTTGAACGGTGGTCGGCTCTGTATTTTCGATGCTGAACAATACTAGAGCCAAGCAAATCAGAAAGATGAAGAAGAAATTTAGCGATCGCATTTTCTCTGTTCCTAATTCTCAATTTGGGTCAAGCAAATTCTTTGCTATTTGTCAACTAACTATTTTTTAGTAGATGCTGGCTGTTTGTTTAATAATATCAAGTCTGGTCAATTAATCATTGTATCCGGCGACTCAATTGATAAAAAATCCGATCGCATCTTGATGATTCTCCCTTGGATGACCAAAAGTTCAGTCATCCAACTGCGACCTCCAACTGAGAAACATATTTAGGCTTGACCGATGTTTTGCTGTTTTTTACCGATTAAGAGGGCTGGCAATATTTGATATTTTACAGCAATGCCCGCCGCCACAAATAAGGCAATAATCAGCGCCCCAATTCCTACGGGACTTGGAATCCAGAATGTCGCCTCCAAATAGTTAACTTCTCCAGGTTTCAGCTTCCACACTAACTGCTTTCCCTGCTGATAGCTTTGGGGAACCAGCGCACCGGCGACATTCGTTTCAATATTTTCGGCACCCCAAGGCGTGTTCAAGCTAAAGTCTAGCTCCAAAAGTCCCCCCGGATTCAGCAGAGGACTGCCGTTTGAGGAAACCAGAGCCAGAGAGCGCAAATCCAATTCCAAACTTAACCGATTTCGCAGCACCAATAACAAATTATTCTGCTTGACACTCAGGTGAGATTCAAACTTGGGCAAATCGGTTTCTAGGGGACTTGCGACGCGAGATTTGGCAGTTTGTGCGATCGGATTGTAAAATTGGTTGAACTTGTCTTCTAATTCGGCTCCATTATTGAATGGAATCGTCACTATAACTTCTCTCTCAGAAAGCCGTTTAGTTTTTCCGTCGAGCAATCTCGCCCGCTTCTCTACACTTTTCAACCAATCTCCAACTGTTTCGCTGCTGAAGCTTGTCAACCTTTCCCCCAGTTTAATGTGCTGCACCATTGCGCCGTGAGTTTGACTGTCAAAGTTGACTCCGACATCGTACTGAACGCATCCAGTCACTAAATTTAAAATGCAAAAAACCAAAGGTAAAAGAAAGAAAAAGTGCTTTTTCTTCTTCCCAGTTCCATCCTTGACATTTTGCTCTTTCATGGTACCTTTTTCCCTATTTTTTCCTATTTGCATGAATTAGCAAAGCCAGGTTTGTAGTGAGGACTTCAGTCCTTCTTGACTCAACTAAGATAAGAGGACTAAAGTCCTCACTACAAACCTATTTTATAGCAGTCGATTGGTGACAGAAACAGTTTTTTTTGTGGCTGTGTCGGAGTCACCTGAAATTAACCGCACTGAACTTATTGCCTCGAAGCTACACCCAACTGTTGAAATAGCATACTCGGTAAATATGCTCCACCGCCTACCCATTCGGCTTCGCTGCTTAAATCTGCCAAATTTTTAAAGGCTTCAAAAATACTGCCTGCCACCATTGTATTCTTGACGCGACCGACAATTTTGCCTTTTTCTACTTTATAGCCTAAGTCCAAGTTGACAGAAAATTCGCCAGCTAACTGATTGGACTGACCGGCACCTAAAACTTGTTCTACTATGAGACCTTCATCCATGCTAGCAATCAAGTCTTGGGTGCTGGTGTTTCCTGGGGAAATGCAGAAGTTGGTCAAGTTTGGGCCCGGGCGAGACAATCCGCCACGAAAACCGTTGCCAGTCGATCGTACACCGGCGCGAGCAGCCCACCTGCGATCCCAATAAAATCCGGTGACAGTTCCTTTGTCAATTAAGACTTTGCGGGTGGTGGGGGTTCCTTCGTCGTCAAAGGGACAAGCAGATGGGCCCAAAGTGGGGTCTTCAAAAAAGGTGAAGCGTTCGTCAAATAAGGTTTCGCCGATTTTGTCGGCTAGGGGAGAGGCTTTTTGAACTACTGCTTGACCTGAAAGGATGGTATCAAAGAGGCCTCCGAGGGTGCTGGCGGCGGCTCTGGGGGTAAATAATACTGGGTAGGAACCGCTGGCGATGGTGGCTGAATGTTCGGCGAGGCGGTATTTTTCGAGGAGTGATTGCAGGATGCTGTTGGTGTCGATCGCCCGATCGCGCGCTACGTCGTAACTGTATGCTTGCATAAAGTCTTCTCCTACTACCAAATTGCCTGCGATCGTCCCGCTGACTATTTGGCTGCTTCTTTCGGCATACACGTCTCGCGTCGTGGCAATTTTCACGCGGCCGTGGCGGACGTGAAAGCCGACATCTACCATAATATCGGGATTGTAGGCGTGGACTTGCTCGATGAGGTTTTTGCCATTTTCGACTAATTCGGCTGTTGTGGGCGGAGTATAGGTGGTTTCCGGGCCTTTTAGGTGGAAGTCGGAAGCCAGTTCAAATTCTGCGGGGTCGCCGATTTCGGCGGTTTGAATGGCTGCATCGACTAAATCGTCTATCCGGGTTAAATCGGTGGAACTAGCAAAGCCGATTTTGCCATTGTAAATCAGCCGGAGTGCTACGCCTCGGAGGGCTTTGGTTTGGAGGGATTTGAGGCGATTGTTCTCAAATTCGATCGGCGTGTCTTGACTGGACAGATAGTATACTTCAGCGGCATCCGCTCGCTGACTTGCCAATTTCAAAATCTGCTCTATGGTTGAATCGCTCACAATAATCGCCTTTCTGGTTTGGTCTTTATTTTATTTTAGCGATTTTGGGTGTGGCCAGAAACCGGGTTTCTAAATCCCGCACGCCTAGTCGAAGAAACCGGGTTTCTACGAGATTTTACGCATCCTCACGAGATATTCGCGAGAAACCGGGTTTCTAAATCGCGCGCGCAAACTTACGATCGATCTCCAGCCATCTGCTGAACTCTAGCAATAATTTCGTTCACTGTCTCCACGTCGGGCGATCGCAAATGCTGTAAAATCTCCAAAGATTGCTGTAAATAATTGAAAGCTTGGTCAAAATATCCCTGCTTTGCTAACAACTGTCCAAGCATTGCGAAAGTAGCAGTTGTTCCTTGCAAAAACTTAGAAACCGGGTTTTTCGCGAATCTACCGGCTACAGCGAAGTATTGTCAGAAAATTCTGGTTTCTGGACATCCACGCGTCAAAACTTAGAAATTGGGTTTTTCGCGAATCTGTCGGCTACAGCGAAGTATTAGATAAAAACCAGGTTTCTCGATACCCGCGCGTCAAGCCGAAGTTCATTCCTCTATAATTGTAATTCGCACTGTTGAAAAACATAGTTAACCGCTGCAAACAGTCGCTCTAAGTCCTGAATTGTATAGAAAACTTTATTTTGAGTAAACATTTCTAATTTGAGCTTGCCAAATTGCCACATTGCCCCATTAGAAACAATCCCAAAGATAGTTTGTTCTGGTTCATTGTTCAGTCGCTGCACAGCGATCGTTGCTGCTAAACACTGCCCCCATCCTTCATCAAAGGCGCTCTCTTTCTTGGCTTCAACTAAGATGAAATAGGGCTTATCAAAAACTACTGTCCCAAGGCTGGAGCGCTTTGCCAATATATAATCTGGAATCCCTGACAAATTTTCATTGTAGACTAAGGTTTGGTGACTCCAGAGGAGGAAATTACTGCGATAAATTTTCCAAACTTCTTTCAAAACAGGATAAATGATATTTTCACAAATGGCGATTTCCGAGTTGTCAAATACTCCCTCATTGAAAATCAGTTCTAATTCATTCCGAAAAATGTCGCTGACTGCAAATTCTGTTTCGACAATGAAGTTATCCCGCAGGTAATTAATCTGGAATTCCTTGGCGACGGCGCTGATGCTTTTATAACTGCTAAAAGGCATTGCTTAACTTATCTGAATAACGTAAAACGTTCTTGTGTTAGCTCCCCAACCTCTTAAAGAAGTCGCGCAGCTCGCCTTCACAAATCAAATGATTAATAATTGATAAATAAGCCACCTAAAATCAAAACTATCGCAATTAACGCCACCCAGATAAACCTGTTATCTTTCGTATTAACTTGACTCAAATCTACAGGTTCGGCTACAACTGGCTTGGGTTTGGCGTACTTGATATCAGCGTTCGGATTGGCTTGAAAATTGATTGATTTATTCTCATCCAAAGCTGCTAAATCGGGAATTTTTACTGTCCATTCGTCAGGGATACTGAGTTTGGGGGCTTCGAGAATGAATAGCAGGCGCTTTGCTTGTTGGCGGGTTTCTTGGCGGGGATGGCGGGTGAGTTTGCGGCAAAGCTCGATCGCCCTTTCTGTGTCGCCAGAGGCTTCGTAGGCTGTCACCAGCCACATCTGCACCTCGCCACCTAGTCGGGAAGTGCGATCGACCAAACCTGTCGCTGTTTCTAAACTTTGGATAGCTTGACCGTAGCGGCCGCTCTCAAAAGCTACTCGACCAGCTTGGTACTCAGTTTCAACTATTTCTAACTTTTCTGAAGTCACCAGCGCCCACCCAATTGACAAATATTATTTTACCAAATTCCCCAAACCCTAGAATTCGCTGTTGTTTGACGACATACCGGACTCGTTGTCACGCTTGGAACCCAGTAAGTCTAACTGGTCTACTCTGATGACAGGCATCGATCGATTTGCTCCGGTGCTCCGATCTTGCCAGCGATCGAACTTCAAAGAGCCTGTTACCCCTATTTGAGCACCTTTGCGAACGTAGTCAGCAGCAATTTGGGCTGTTTTTCCCCAGATTTCGAGGGTAAACCAGTCTGGTTCGTCGGTCTTGGTCGATCGCCTCCTCACTGCTAGCGTCAACTTGCACTTAACTGTACCAGACTCAAAATACTTCACGTCCGGGTCGCCACCGACGCGGCCGACCAAAGTCACAACATTAAGACTCATAAATTTTTTCGGGAATGTGCTCGATTGGTGATGTAGTTAAAATCTCCCTGAACGGCGAGATCCTCCAAAATTAACTTGGAACAGCGCGAATCAGGGCTTCATCCTGATTTTACACCCACTTACCAGAACATATTTATTGTGGATGATTGGCGAGCCTGAATTCAACATATGCTCGACAATGTACATTTCTGACTAGACTCAGGATGAAAAACGTAATAGAATCCACCTCGGTTACACTTTTGTAACAACATTATTGCACACATTAGTATTTTAGTTTTGGGGGGGTACAAATCAGTGGGTCTTCTCAATCGATTTTCCTTATCTAGAGATATGGGTATCGACCTCGGTACTGCTAACACGCTCGTTTATGTATCCGGCAAAGGTATTGTTCTGCAAGAACCGTCCGTAGTGGCGATCGATCAAGACTTAAAAATACCGCTGGCGGTTGGAGAAGATGCTAAAAAAATGCTCGGGCGCACGCCTGGGAACGTCATAGCACTGCGCCCGCTGCGTGACGGGGTAATCGCCGACTTCGATACTGCCGAACTCATGCTCAAGACTTTTATCCGCAGGGTTCACGAAGGCAAAAGCTTAGTTTCGCCGCGGATCATTATTGGCATCCCCAGCGGTGTCACTGGAGTCGAGAGGCGGGCTGTCATTGAGGCGGCTACTCAAGCTGGTGCTAGAGAAGTACGGTTAATTGATGAACCTATCGCTGCGGCGATCGGGGCTGGACTGCCTGTGGCTGAGGCGACTGGCAATATGATTATAGATATCGGTGGGGGTACGACGGAAGTTGCGGTTTTGAGTTTGCAAGGTACGGTGATCAGTGAGTCAGTCCGGGTGGCGGGCGATGAACTCAATGAGGCGATCGTCCAATACATGAAAAAAGTTCACAATTTGGTGATCGGCGAACGTACTGCTGAAGAAATTAAAATTCAGGTTGGTTCAGCATATCCAACTCCACAGGATGACGACGTGATGATGGAAGTGCGTGGGTTGCACTTGCTCTCCGGTTTGCCACGAACTGTTACGATCAAAGGCCCAGAAATTCGCGAAAGTATGTCGGAACCTCTTTCAGTAATCGTGGAAGCCGTCAAGCGTACTTTGGAACGCACTCCCCCGGAATTAGCAGCAGATATTATTGACAGAGGAATTATGCTGGCCGGTGGTGGGGCGCTGATGAAAGGTTTAGATACTCTGATCAGTCACGAAACAGGAATTGTCACTCACGTGGCAGCAGATCCTCTGTGCTGCGTAGTTTTGGGAACCGGTAGGGTCTTGGAAAACAAACAGTTGGAACGGGTTTTCAGCGGGCAGTCGTCACGCAATATGTAGTTAACAAATTTGGGATTTTGGATTTAGAACTAGGGCTGCCATCTAAAATCTAAAATCCTGACATAACAATTTTAGATTAGTGAGATTATGCTAAAAAACACACTCCGCAGGTGGTGGGATCTGCGTCTACAAATTGCTCTTTTAGGTTTAGCTGTAACAGCCGCTTGGGGAGTTCGACAAACACAAGGTGCTGCACTATTTGAAGTTTACAATTGGGTGACTCGTCCGTTTCACGCCAACGGTTCTGGTCAAGAGCAGCTCATCTCGGCGCGCACTCAAGAATTGCAAGCACAGGTATTAGAATTAGAAACTCAAAATCAGAAGCTAAAAGAGCTTGTAGGTTACGTGTCTGCTAAGAAATCTAAAGGGATTGTCGCTCCTATTGTCGGCCGCAGTGCTGACCACTGGTGGCAGCAAGTAACTTTGGGGCGCGGCAGTAATGATGGTATCAAAACAGATTTTACTGTGATGGGCCCGGGCGGTTTAGTAGGTCGGGTTGTCAGCGTTACTCCTAATACTAGCTTGGTGCTGTTAGCTAGCGACCCTACAAGTAAATTGGGTGTGGGAATTACCCGCAGTCGCAACATGGGTTTTATGCACGGTAAAGGCGGAAATCAGGCTGTGATGGAGTTTTTTGATAATGTTCCCAATGTCAAGCCTGGGGATGTGGTTTCAACTTCTTCTTTCAGCCAGTTATTTCCTGCTGGTTTGCCGGTGGGAAAAGTGGTTTCGGTGGATCTGAATAAAACTCCGGCCCCGGAAGCTATTGTTGAGTTTTCTGCACCGATGAATTCTCTGGAATGGGGGGTAGTTTACCCCCACGATAAGCAAGCCGAACTCAAGGCTTCGCAGGGTGAATCTTCTGCACCGTCAGGGGGAGCAAAGCAGCAATGAAGCGTTTACCTCGGATGTCTTCGCGATTGCGCCAATTTCTCAACTTCGGCGTTACATTTGTTTCTGTGATGCTGTGCATATTGATATTGCCCACCCGGATGCCGGGAATGGAATTGTTGGGAATTAGCCCGAATTGGCTGTTAATTTGGTTGGTAGCTTGGAGTATTAAGCGGAAGCGTACAGTTTTGGGAGCTGCTAGCATGGGTATGGCTTTGGGGTTTCTTCAAGATGCGATGACTGCTCCTCATCCCACCCATGCTGTAAGTCTAGTTGTTGTCGGTGTCTTAACTGTTGTTTTGCAGAAAAGCTGGTCGATTCCGGCTGATATTGTTGAGAGAGATCCGATTCCGATCGCCTTAATTGTGTTTGGGATGGCGGTGGTGGCGGAAACGGTGATGGGCCTGCAATTTTTCGCTATGGGCGATCGGGCTTTACTGGACATTTGGAGTTATCACCAGCGTGTGGCTTTGTGTTCTGCTATTCTCAGCAGTCTTTGGGCTCCGGTGATTTATTTTCCCCTCAATCGCTTGTGGGAAATGACAAAGAAATTAGAAAAATCTTAGTCAGTTGACAGTTGACAGTTGACAGTTGACAGTTGACAGTTGACAGTTGACAGTTGACAGTTGGTAGGGGCGGTGCCCCCGTTCCCGCCCCTGACAGGTGTAGGTTTTCCCCTGGCAAAACCCAGCAAATCTAGACAGTGCAAAGGTTTTGGGCTTTTGCCTCTTAAAATCTCAAACTCTTATGGGATAAGGCTTTTACCAAAAAACTACACCCGTCAGCGTGCCCGCCCTCTCTCTCTCTCAGTTGACAGTTGACAGTTAACAGTTGGCAGTTTTCATTAGACCTCTTGCAAAAATCGGAAAACACCCTGAAATTATCTGCGTTTATCTGTGTTTATCTGTCTGAAATCTGCGGTTGAAGGATCGATCGAAGACTTATGCAAGAGGTCTATTAGTTAGCTTAATTGGGGCTTACACACGGGTAGCGAGAAACCGGGTTTTTTACGAAAATACTTCTAATCAGCCCACTGATTCGGTAAAAAACCCGGTTTATAAAATTCGGAATGCGTCCAAGACTGTAGTCAGTCTACTATCACTTGTGGTGCTGAACCTAATAAGTGATGAACGGCAATAATCAAGTCGCTAAGAATGAAATTCGGCTGGTGCTTTTGCAGTTGATAGCGGCTGCGAATGCCGCAGGTAACGGCAATTGTAGGTATTCCCAATGCTTGTCCGGCGAGGATATCTGCTTCGGTATCTCCGATCATCCAAGCCGAGTTCAGGGATGACTCAAATTCTTCTGCAACTTCAGCCAACAATTCAGTTTTTAAGGCTGTATAGTTGTGATATGCAGCATCCGGCATCTGAGTGCCGCGAATGCTGGTAAACAATCTGGCTAAACCGTAATTTTGCAATAGTTGAACGGCTTGATTTCTCGGCCGCAAGGTGACTAAAATCAGCCGCACGCCGCGAGAATGCAGAAGTGCGATCGCCCATTGTACTCCTGGCTGGATGCGATCTAAGTGCAACAAGTCTGGCTGATTGACAATCCGACTCACGCAGCCGAGAAAAATGTGAATTTCTTCTCCCGACAAGCCGGAACTTTTGGCTATTTCAGCATCGGGCACTCGGTTTTGCTTCATTTGCCAAAACTGCTGTTTGCTGAGAATTTGGAGTTTGAGGTTGATTCCTCGCGCGTCGTAGGCTGCTTGAGTGTCGGCTAATCCCTGTTGATAGGTTGTGTAATAGCGATCGGACACATCGACAATAGGCCCGTCTAAATCGCAAAATACCGTCATCCGGGGGGACGAGTCAGCTTCTGATGGTAGCTTGTATTGAAGGTTTTCGGAGTCCGGGCCAACAGCAGTTAACATATAAGGTTAAGTAAATCTGGGTAGCGATACATTTATTTACTTTAGCAAGAATTGTATAAGTTAGAATAGAAAGATTAAACTTAGATTATTAAGAAAACCTATTTAAATTCGGGATCCTCTTCGAGGGCTGCGCCAACGGGCGATCGGGCATGGTGCATGGACATTAATCTGTGTGGTGACTGCTGACTAATGACTTCTTCATTCTTTTTGCGTTTGTTGATGATAGCTGGAGACATTAAACTTTAGACTTAAGTTTTTAGCCATTTGTCCTCATATGCTCAAACACAGCGATTTTGCGCGGAACGTAGAAACCAATCGGGTTCAGGTGCTTTCAGAAGCACTGCCTTACATTCAACAGTTTGCCGGCCGCACGATTGTGGTCAAATACGGCGGCGCGGCAATGAAGGATGGCCGTCTCAAAGAAAAGGTAATCCGAGATATTGTGCTGCTATCCTGCGTGGGGATGCGTCCGGTGGTGGTTCACGGTGGAGGCCCGGAAATTAATATTTGGCTGGAAAAGCTGGGCATTGAGCCGCAATTTAAGGATGGTTTGAGGGTGACTGATGCCGCGACGATGGAAGTCGTGGAGATGGTTTTGGTGGGGAAGGTGAATAAGGAAATTGTTTCGTTAATTAACCAAGCTGGTGGCAAGGCAGTAGGGTTGTGCGGCATTGATGGCAATCTGATTCAAGCTCGTCCAGATGGCCGGGAGGGGATTGGGTTTGTGGGCGAAGTCAGCGGCGTAAAAATCCAGATTTTGGAATCTTTGGTCAACAGCGGATATATTCCGGTGGTGTCGAGTGTGGCTGCGGACGAAAACGGTCAATCTTACAATATTAATGCTGACACGGTGGCTGGAGAGATTGCGGCTGGTTTGGGAGCAGAAAAGTTAATTCTGATGACTGATACTGCGGGAATTTTGGAGGATTATCACAACCCAGACAGTTTGATTGTGAAGTTAGATATTCAAGAGGCCCGACAGTTAATTGAGTCTGGGATTGTTTCTGGGGGGATGATTCCGAAGGTTAATTGTTGCGTGCGGAGTTTAGCTCAGGGCGTTAAGGCTGCTCATATTATTGATGGTCGCCTGGAACACGCTTTGCTGCAAGAAATTTTCAGCGATTCGGGTATTGGGTCGATGATTGTTGCTTCGGGATACGGTGGGACGAAGTAAAATGTATTGAAGGGCGATCGCACTTTCGGACAATAAGTGCGATCGTCCTTTTTTCAAAACTGTAGCAACCAATAGTCAAATCGCATAAAAGGTGAGTAATTGACTTGCTATACTTAAGGCATCATGCTAGTTTGTAAGTCAGATGAACACGATCGCGATCGCCCTTTCAGATGAACGCCTACTAAAATTACAACAAGTCGCGAACAACTTAAATGTCTCGATAGAAGAGTTAGTTTTAATAGGCATAGAAAACTTACTCGCACAGGAAGAAGTTTCTTCACAAAATACCGCTCAAAATATTCTCAACAAAAATGCTGAAATCTCCCCTGAGATAGTTGAGAAATTTTATGCACTAGCCTCGGATTGGGAGGAAGATGTTGCTGGACTGTCTTCAACTGCCCAAATGTCTCAGCATCCTGCCTATCAGGAAATTATTAGTATGGGAACTCAAATCCTACCGCTGTTGCTATCAGAATTGAAAAAAAATCCTGTTTACTGGTTGTCGGCTTTGGGTGCAATTACGGGTGAAAATCCGATTAAACCAGAACAAAGGGGAAGGATAAAACAGATGGCTTCAGCTTGGATAGAGTGGGGTAGAAATCAAGGCTACGCGATTGAATAGAATGTATAGAATACCAGAATTTGAATTTAAGTGGCCGAATTTGTCTGGCACGGATTATCAAGTTACCAGTCCGAAATCTCAAGAATATAACTGCTTTGCATGGGCTGCTGGGGAAGACGATCGTTGGTGGCAACCGATACCTGAAGAGCAATTTTATTGGCCTGACGGTGTGCCGCAAGAGGAGACTCTAGAAGCGTATATTCAGGCTTATCAAACGCTGGGATATGAAATTTGTAAAGGCGATGGATTAGAAATTGGATATCAGAAAATAGCGATATATGTTAATTCGATCGGTATTCCAACTCATGCAGCTAGACAATTAGCGAATGGTAAGTGGACGAGTAAGCTTGGCTGGTTAGAAGATATTGAACATGAACTCGATGGATTGGTTGGCGACAGGTACGGAATTATCGGTCAAATTCTCAAACGTGCGGTAAATTAGGAAAGGGCGATCGTACTTTGACCAGTCCTCATAGATGCCGACAAACTGACTAATGCAAGCTAAAGATTCGTCTTAAGGCATTTTTTACCTGTCACTGAAGAGTCTGTACATTAGGATATGCCAGAATTTTTGCATCAGCAGTTAGTAACGGACACGCGCAAATTCTCGCAGTTGCCACAATGATTTGATCTGCTGGATCGCGGTGAAAACCGGTGAGTTTAGTTGACTCAACAATGATGGGAATGGTGAGTTCGAGTAGCTGCACTCCGGGATAAGCCAAAGCTTGTTTTAACCACTCATCAACTGTAACTGACAAAGTAAGTCTTCCCATTTCTACTAATTTAGAAACCTCCCAACAAGAAATGATGCTGACTCCTAAACCTTGAGATTGATATTGTTGTATCCAGTCCCGATGTTTCTGAGTCAGTCGTGTGTTATCGTCAACCCACCAAATCCATATATGAGTATCTAGTACAATCATTGTAAGACTTCCCAATCTTCCAACGAAACCGCAGGTTCAAACGGTTCATCATAATGAATGACTGTACCACGCAAAGGATAGAGAAAAGTATTTTTCATGGTTTCATTTACCAAATTTAGATAGCTAATGAATTCTCGATATCCATCCAATTCTGTTTGTTCTTCGGAAGTTAGATTTGATACTTGTTGTTGAGCTGTTAAATTTTTAATTCGTTCCTGGGTTTGAATAGAAGCGCTGAATATTAAGAGTCCGTTGACCAACTCAATGTGGACAGAACCTTCGCTGGGCAAGCTGTTGGGTAAGTGAGGCAGTTTGAGGGGTAAATTAGCAATCATGGCATTAATTGACTATATTTGATGTTGGTTTTTTAATTATACCGATCGCTCTGTTGAATTTGACAGTTGTTGCCATGCTGAAATTATAGAGCGATCGCACTTTCGGACAAAAAGGGCGATCGTACTTTGGGAAAAAGAAACAATTACGCTACACCCAAAACATTATGAGACTGCTTTGAGGTATTGCGTTACTGGCTTCAAATCGATATCATCGTTGGAAGTAAGTATTTTGAATAAATGACTGGGGATGCCTGCTGCAATCAAAGCTTCCATCGCGCGATCGAGCTTTGAGAAGTCTTCATAGATGCCAACAAACTGACTTACGCAAGCTAAAGATTCATCTTTCGGGTCATTGACTCCCGTGTATCTGTACTGAATATCAAAACCTGCTTTTTCGCCAATTTCTTCGATATCCCAGTCTACAAGATTAAGATCGATCGCTTCAACGGCCAGGGCAATATGACCGGGCGGTATGGGGTCAAGAGGCTCGCAGCACCAGCCCTCAGAATGATTCCAGACACTTTGACCAACTGATTCTCTAATTTTCATGTCTTTTCCCTCACTGAAAGTAGCAGCGAAACCCGGCTTTATAGTTAAATAAGCTTAACATTTGAAAGGTGAAAATTAGGTTATGTTAAACTACAACTAGCCAGATGGCGTTTTAGCGTAAGTTATAATCAAGATCGATGTGTCCGGTTAATCTCCCATGACTACACAATCTGCTTCGCGTTATGTCGCACGTCACCCTGGAATCTTGCAAGGGGAACCAATTATCGCAGGAACGAGAACTTCCGTTCGTGCGATCGTGGAATTGTGGCGTTTGGGTATTACTCCTGAAGAAATCCCGATGCACTTACCTCATCTGAAATTAGCTCAAATTTTTGACGCACTGAGCTTTTATTTGGATAACCAGGAAGAAATAAATACTTATATTGAGCGCAATCGAATTCCCGAAGAATTGATTCATCCTGCTGTGAAAGCTGCCATGAAAAAACCGTGAAACTATTTGCAACTATTCATACAGATGAAGATGTTTCTAGGCTCGTAGCGACTTTGCTGCGGGCTAGAGGTTTTGATGTGACGACAACGAGCGAACAGGGAATGTTGAGTCAATTGGATAACCAACAATTGGCTTATGCTGCATCTGTCGATCGATGTTTGCTGACTCACAATCGTGTGGATTTTGAGCGATTACACCTAGAATATATGACAGAAGGACGGGAACATTCTGGAATTATTGTGACTCCTCAAAAGAACGCCTATGAGATTGTCCAATTGAAAATAATTAGGGGGTGAGCAGGAGTTATAATGAAACTACCCAATGGCGATCGGGCTGAAGTTTCTCTGCAAAAGCTAGTCGGCTACTGCTTAAATCCAGAGCATTCTCGCGGAAAACACAAAGCCAGAGTCTTTGCATCGGTTTTGGGAATCACGGCTAATAATGCAGAAGTTTTGCAAGAGCTTATTCAAAAAGCAGCCATTGAAGGTGAAGTTGTCCAAGAAAATACTACTGATTTTGGGCAACAGTTTAAAGTTGATTGGACTGTACCCGATACAGCGGGGATTGAGCTTCGGACAATCTGGGAAATTACTCTGACTAATTCTAACCCTCGTTTGATTTCAGCTTTCTTAAACCATGATAAAAAACTTTAGACTTTTGGATTCTGTGGCGATTCTCAAGCCGGTTTCAAATACGCGATTAACGCTAGTGGAACCGGAATACGAATCTGTTTCTAGTTTGCCAGTAGGACTTGTGGGAACTATTGTCGAAGTGTATGATACGGTTCGGGAATGTCAGTATTTAGTGGAGTTTGCTGATAGTCAAGGGATTGAATATGCTATGGCTATTTTGAAGGCAGATGAAATTTTAGTTCTGCAATATGAACTTGCAGTTGCTTAGGAATGTGAGGGGAATAGAAGTTCGATAAGGGCGATCGCACTTTGACGAGTCTTCATAGATGCCGACAAACTGAGTGACGCAAGCTAAAGATTCATCTTTAGGGTCATTCACTCCCGTGTATCTGTCGCCCATTGATGGAGTTTCAGTGCTACACTAAAATTACAGCATTGTTCGGTGGCAATTGCGTCATTCCCTACTTGCACGAGGAAAATACATGGTAACTACGCTCGAAATTGACAAAACTCTTCTTCAAGAAGCCCTTGATTTGAGTAACCATCCAACACCTACTACATTAATCGAAGCGGCTTTACGCGAGTACATCCAACGTCGCAAACAATTAAAAATATTGGAATTGTTTGGTACTATTGAATACGATGAAGATTATAACTACAAGCAACAGCGACAAACAACATGAATGTTCTTGTTGATAGTTCCGTTTGGTCGTTGGCATTGCGACGCAACACAACAAACGATGCGATCGCGATCGTTAAAGTCTTACAAGATTTGATTGGAGATGGACGAGTTGTTTTACTGGGGGCTATTCGTCAGGAGGTGCTTTCTGGGGTACGCTACAAGGAACAGTTTACAAGGGTTGCAAGAGTATCTTCGTGCTTTTCCTGATTTAGAGCTAACAACTGAAGATTATGAGTTAGCCGCAGAGTTTTTCAATACCTGTCGCAGTAATGGTGTTCAGGGTTCAAATACTGATTTTCTGCTATGTGCTGTTGCTCATCGTCGCGGCTACAGCATTTTGACTACTGATAAAGATTTTGAGAATTTCCGATCGCACATTCCTGTCGTATTGCTATGAGGGTGATTTCTCAGTTTATATCTTAACTTAAAGATGCCGATCGCACTTTCGGAAAATAAAGGCGATCGCCCTTTGGGACAATAAGGGCGATCGCCCTTTGGGATTCGACATGGGAAAGGCGATCGCCCTTTTGGTTATTTGGGGGAAAAGGGCGATCGCATTCTCAAATTATTTATCATTCTCTTGATTCTACTCTTCGTGGTTCTCCGACCTCTGCACCTCGCACCTTGTTGTTCATAAATTGTTTGAATGATTCTGCTCTTTCCAAGCTGGTAAAAGATGCGACTTGGATTGCTTCTATTCCTAAAGTTTTTCTCACAGTTGGATAAGCGTCACCGCAAAATAGCGATTTAACTGTTTGTAAATTCGCCTCACTATAGGGTACAAAAACCGGATAAAAATTAAGAGGATAAGCGTTAGCAGAGGTTGGCGGAGAATCGCCACACGTACTCTGGGGAAATCTGACGCTATCAAATGAATTAACTGGACGAGATGCAGTGGAATCAGAATTTGCTGGAGGTGTTACGGCTGCTAAAATCTCAATGATAATGGTATAATTTGAGTTGTTTTGGGAAGTAATTTCTGCTATATAGTCTCCCGTGCGGGGCAGTCGCCCTTGCCAAAAAGTTGAACTATTTGTTGCCGTTCCCAGCGTCATTCCCGATGGATCGATGACAGCAACATTCACATTTCCTTGCAAAATTCGGACACTAAACTGTTGCCCTTCTCCGCTGTTGACTAAGTAACGCTTAATCTGAGCAGGCGAAATGTTACCCGTAAGTGTGCTTCCAGTGCTGCCAACCGCAAAGCTAACTCGTTCGGTGTTGACTGAAGTCGGAAATGCAGGCGATCGCGATTCGGGAGATGATTCAAAGGGCGATGATTGAGATTGAGGTATGACCGCCGAAGTGGTTGATACTTCAGATTGATAATTCAATTTTTTGGCAATTCCAAACCCAGCCACACCTGCGAGCAATGTTGCTCCCACACCAATCGCTATCCACTGCCAAACTAATAGTTTTGGTTGTGGTTTTTGCGACTCATTAGTATCAAATGCAATAGCAGTTGCAGGCACATAAAACTCCGCTGGATTTTGGTCAATTGCCGGCAGCACTTGTACAGTATCGGCATAGCCATTTTGAGCTGGAGAAAAGTTCAAGGCAGATAACACCTCATTAGCTAAAACAAAGCTGTTTGGCGACTTATCTACAATCATGCGGTTAATAACTGCTGCTAGTTGGTCGCTGATAGTGCAGCGATCTTCCCAATTCCAAGTCCCGTCATAATTTCGCAAAGCTTCAGGACTTTTCCCTGTCAATAGCACAATTATTGTTACTCCTAAAGCATAAATATCTCCGGCAAAACTCACTTGCCCTGTCTGCAATTGCTCCGGTGCCACATAACTAGAAATGACAAAACTACTAGCCTGAACTAAAACCGCTTTTAAACTCACTTTCTCTTGTACGAAAGTATCCAGAGAAATAGCGCCGTGTACCAATCCCTGATCGTGCAACTGTGCCAATTGTGGCAGCACTTGTCGCAAAAATTCTGTCACTTCTGGCTCAGAAAAGCCTCGCCCCTGGCGATTGCTTAACACAATGCGATAAGGTATTCCTTGGCTCTGATTTTGCATAAACCACTATTCCTTTAGATACTTCCTAATTATTTAACTCTATACTTTTGATAATTTCAGCCATTTGTGTGGCTTTAATGATAGAACTTAACCGATGACTGCTCCATCTTAAATTTCCTTCTCGCGATAATTCATTCGCTCTTTGATAATAGTCAATTTCTCCAAAATGCTTATATTCTGTTGATTGTGTAAGACGGCGTTTGCAATAATAACAGCAGTAACTGACGACTAACTTAAACACTTTTAATTCAAAAGCGCCAAATTCTTCTGGAGAAGCTGATCGCAACATTTTCCAGACATCATCAGCGTCATAAGGCTCCAGGTTTTCTAAATATCGATACTTGTTAAAAATTCCTTTAACAAGGTTGTCAAAACCTGCTTTTGGTTTTTCAGGGGTCTGATAAATGCGATCGCCAAATTGGACTTCACTGTGAAAGTTTGCCCCTTGATTGTTGTAATTAGTAGAATCCTGCTGGTTGTAAGTGTCCCCATTGCGATTTTCAACGTTCATTTTTCCACCTTGAGTATTATAAATAGTTTCGCCATGATTGTTTTGAATATCACCTCCAAGAGCTATATTTCCTGTGTTCGTTCCCTGATTGCCCACAACATCGCGACCAGATGCTATACTGCGATCGCCTGATGCTTGAATAATTTGATTCATCTTCTCAGCCGTTTTTTCCTTCACAGATTCCCATCCATCTACCGGCAAACCTTTGCCACCTTGTAACATAGCAACAGCAACAGTAAAGTCCTCGCTAGAAATGTCGAAATTAGGCGTTTGTTTAGCGTTGCATTGAATCTGGGCGCTTTCCGGCACAGCTTTCGCTAAATAATTCATAATATTAGAAAGACACACATTGGTATCATGAGGCTGATTCCCTGCACCTTGCAGCGCTTCAATAAGATGGTAAGTGTAGATACTCATCTTATTATCGGTACGAATGTAAGATTGTTCCCCTCCATCGCAGGATGTAAAAACCGCTCGTCCTTTACCTTGACTGAGGTTGGCAGTTATCTCTTTAGGCAGTGCAGTTTGTACAAAACCAGATGGCAGTTTCATTGCAGCTTCTTCACTTTTAGCACTTGCCATCCCCCGTGCGTGGCAACTGTCAATTACAACGAACAGTCGCTTAGCTTGAATTTGGCGTAATGCACTATTAAAATCTTCAGCCGAAAGCGTAGTATTTGGGATGTCGAAAGGCTCGACATCGTGCGTTATTAGATAGTATTTACCAGTATCGTGAAGTAAGCCGTGACCGGAAAAATACACAAAAATAGTGGCTTCTGAGTCTTTCGCAGCTTGTTCTTGCAACCAGACTAAACCGTCCAAAATTTGATCGCGTGTAGCTTTAGTATTGTGAAGTAAACGGATGTGTTGCTGATTGTCTGGGTAGGAGCAGAAATTGGGATCTGTGAGGATAAATTTAAGTGCATTAATGTCTTTGACAGTAACGGGAAGCGACCAGTTTTTATAGTTAGCACATTCACCAACACCAATAAGTAGTGCATAGCCATGGTTGAAAGTATTAGACATCTTTAGTAATTCTCCAAGTTAGTTTATTTAATCAAAAAGACTCTGGCGTCGTTCGCTCATTGATTCTGTTCTGATAAAACCAGGTTTTCTTTGTCTCACCTGCTGGCGAATGTTGTGAGCTGCATCTCTGGCAGTTGAATTATAAGATCTTGAACTTGATTCCGAAATCATGCGAATATCAATTATAGGGAATATAACTTCCTTGCTATCTGTAGTCGTAATCAGAATTGCTTCTCCATATATCTCTTTACTAACTTTTGGTAAATGTGAAACATTGGATGAAGAAATTTCGATCGTTTTTACAGAGACAATACTATCATAAAGGTACTCACAAGTTTCATCTCTTAATGAGGTTCCTCTGATAAAATTCCACTTACATCTGTAATATGCTATGAAGTTTTTACACGGAAATATCGCAATAAAGTCATAAATGCTATATTTATTATTTTTGTCAATTCCGGGTTCGCAAAAATAATCACTTATGCCTACAGTATCTATTAGTTCTTTCCAATTAATAAAATTAGAATCGCTTAGTTTCTGACTAACTCCACTGAACAGCGGTATCGGTTTGCCGTCAATTATATTTCCGATATCTTCCCCATTTCCTTCCACAATTCTCAATTCCTGCTGACCAATATCAATCAGTTGTTGCAGATCGTATTCTAGCCATTTCTGAATTTGCTCGTCTGATACTGGGGGACGCAGAGTTTTGAAATTATATAAAATGACTGCAATAATACTTAGCATAAATGTGTACCAAGTATTAATGAAAAGTGTAATAATTATTAACATCATGAAAACATAGACCAAAATTCCATCTAGAGGCAATCGCTTTTCCTTGATAGATGCTATAAAGTCGTCTACCACTTTTTTGATAATGCTTTCCAGGACTACTGCCGCATTATTGCGTTTTCTTAAGCATTCAAAATAGGCTCGAATTAACTTTCGATCTGGCTCTTGTGAAATTCTTTGTGAACTTTGTGGCGGTACGGTAGCAGGATGCGATATTGGTATGGATGGAGAGTAGATTGACGGACTTGGAATTGTCTGTGCTGACACTGGTTTACTCTGATTAACAGTTGGTTGTGATGTCTGTTGTTGAGTTACATTCACGCTGTTATCTATAGGTGTTGCGACCAATAAAACTCCACCAGCGATCGCAATTCGCGTTTCAGCTTTGATGGAATAATCAGTTATCGGCTGACTGTCAATGAAAGTGCCATTTTTACTACCTAAGTCGCAGACGTGCCAAGTATTCGTATATTGGTTAAAACTGAATTTCAGATGGCGGGTGTCCACAACATTAACGTTGGGTAGAGGAATGTCGCAGTCTGAGCCACTGCCAATAACGTACTCTCTCCCGTTTGGCTTCAGCGTCCAACTTTGACCAGTTTGTTCTAACTTAAGTTTGAGTTGCATGAATTTTGGTTAAAGTTTAATAGATTTTTCAGATCATCTAGAGCCTGTCTCAGTCAGCCATCTGTGGAATTATTACCACCAATAGCCCCAAAAGTAAGACACAAACTGAGTTTAAAAGGGTTGTCCTCCCTAATTTTTCTTAGCTGCCCTAGGTTCTTGTGAACTTCCATATAGCTATCAGCCTGAGTCCGCAAGTTTTATGCAAAATACTGCTTTTTTGTTATAAAACTTTACCTAGCACCGTCTGACGTTCGGAGATAGTAGTTTTGAGATTAATTGAAACGATCGCCCTAATGCACCCTAAGCCCCGACGAACCGCAACAGTAGCGGTACTTCTCAAGCTCTATTTATCTATCAGGCTCAGTCCCCAAGTTTTATGCAAAATACTGGTTTTTTGTTACAAAACTTTATCCAGCGCCGTCTGACGTTCGCAGATATTAGCTTTGAGGTTCGTTGCAGCGATCGCGCCCATTGTTGAATCTGAGTATTCCTACTCGGCGTCACACCGCATCAACGAACTCAACTGAAGTTGATATCTGTAACATTACACTTTGTAAATTTAAATGTCAACTAACGAACATTAGCAATTTTGGTTATGCTAGCGTTAGCTAAATATCATAAAATCTGAAAATGGCACAAAAAGAAGACTTATTTGCCGAAGCAGCCCAAAACTGGGACTTAGAAAGGCTTTACGAAGCTTTCGCAGAAGCTAAACGGCAAATCTCTCCCCGATCGCGCAGAGGACTAACAGACACTGAAAAGCTTTATCTCCGAGGACTACTTTCCGGTTGCAGTCCCGCCGAAATAGCTAAAAAAATGTTTCAGACTCCCAAAAGTGCAGAGGTTTATCTGTGTAAGACTTTATACCAATATGTTAAAAAACTGGCAGATTTACCGAACGAACCAGTGGGAAATTGGAGAAATGTTTGCGATCGGCTAGAGGAAGGAGGATTTAAAGTTCAGTCGTCAGCACAATTTAAAGTTAATAATTCTTTGCCGACAGAAGCATTAGTAAAAATAGTTAATATAGGTTGGCTTGAACAAAGTACAATATCGATGGATATCAATATTCAGTTAACATTCCCTTCAACTTCAGAAACTCCAAAAAAAGAAGACTTAGATAAAAACGGTTAGATGTGCGATCGCACAACCCAAACAAATCCCACAAATCAACCCTCTCTTCTCTTAGTCCGCGGAGGCGGACATCGTTTGTATAGCCGCGGTTTCAACCGCTACGCGCGGTTTCAACCGCCGAGGCTTCGTTGATCTACGCGCGGTTTCAACCGCCGAGGCTTCGTTGATCTACGCGCGGTTTCAACCGCCGAGGCTTCCTTGATATACGCGCGGTTTCAACCGCCGAGGCTTCTTTGATCTACTATCCAAAACATCAAGAATCGCCCGATCGCACTTGCTCAAAATCTTCAGCATCCGCCGGCAAACCAGAACCCTCGCCATTCCTCAACCGTGGCGATTCGCCATTACCCGCACCCGCAGCGTAACCCCCAGAATACCTGTCATCCAAACCCGAATCCCTCAGCGAAATCGCACTTCTTTGACTCTGCGACAATCTATCTGTCGATCGGCGATTTGTCCCAGAAATCGGCGGCTTCCGAGTTAAAGTTTTCCAAGCAGCCTTAATCCCCGTCACCACGCTGCGAGTTGTCACCTGCACGTTTTGCGCCTGCTTCTTCGCGCTACCAATACTGCGATCGACTTGTTTGACAACCTCCCCCGCACTTTGCACCCCATCGCTGACATCATCCGTCAACTCGCTAATTTCCAGCCCCGTCAACCGAATCGCCTCCAAAGTTGGCGGAAACTCGCGCGCAAGCGTGTCAGCCAGCTTTTCCACGCTGCGGGCTGCCCTTGCTAGCGCTTGCACCGCAGGTATTAAAGTCACTAAAACAGCAGTTAGGCTAACCGCCACTAGCAAAATCGAAAGTCCTAGCCAAAATATGGGGTCACTCACTTGAATCTCGGATTTGGGGCTGACCTAAGTGTTGCAGTAAATCAATGATTGCGATCGACTCACAATAATTAAAATACCTTATTTTTGGTTGATCCTGACCTTGTTAGCGGACGGGAGGGCGCGACGGGGGAGTCACTTCGACTTCAGTTTCCGACAGCGTTTGACGTTCCCGCTGAGTCGCTTCTAAACCGGCTGCGATCGCCTCCTTGAGTCTAACCAAAGTTTCGTCCCAATTTCGCAGTGCAGTCTCCGAAAGTCGATCGGCTTGCAATTGGACGCTAGTCGATAAATCCTCCGCCAACTCCGGCAAAGCATCGGCCGATTTTTTCAATATCTGCCGCGTCTCCTTGCCCGTTCGCGGTGCCATCAGCAAGCCCGTCACGGCCCCGATCGCCGAACCCACCAACAGACCGCCAATAAATAATCCCGAACGTTTACTTGACATTTTTATAACTTCTCTCCATACAACTTTAGGATACCTTACCTCAAAGGTCGTGAAGCGAAGCTATCCCGTAGGGAATCGCGCCTGAGCCAAAGCATCCGCCCCAAACCCAGCAATCCCAAAAGTTGCTGAACCTGTTGCAGTTGCGATTCCAGTTGTTGATAATCCCGGCGTAATTGGTGAGCACCTTGCTGCCTTTTTGCAAAGAAATTCGGCGATTTTGCGAGGACATTGCTGCTACAGCGCTCGATTGCTGCGATCCGAACTTCAAAACGCGCGATCGTCCGTCTAATTTTCCACACTCTCGCAGCTATATAAAAACCGATCACAGATATCATTAAATTGATAATTACAACAGCCGTCAGCATTTCTTACCTATTTTCAATTATTAACATATTCCGCTGTTTGTGGCGAAATTATAGCCCTATGTTGTAGCGACACAGCAGTGTTCATTAGTGTCAAATCAAGTCTGAAGCCTGAGAAATCTCGCTTTTATCTGAGGCAAGATCCCCCTAAATCCCCCTTAATAAGGGGGACTTTGATAACTTCCTGTCCCCCCCTTAAGAAGGGGGGCTAGGGGGGATCAGGCCTTAATCGTCAGACAGCAAATCTGCACTACGTCTTATCTTAAATTGACACCAACGAACCTGATTGTGTCCCCATCAATCGGGATAAAACCTCAAGCCTGAGACATCGCCGGCAAACAAACCTTAGTACCGCCCAAACCGCAATAACCGTTCGGGTTTTTAGCAAGATACTGCTGGTGATAGCTTTCCGCGTAATAAAACTCAGAAGCATCAATAATTTCAGTCGTAATCTTACCGTAACCAGCAGGCGTCAAAGCTGTCTGGTAAGCATCCCGCGAAGCCTCAGCTAGCTGCTTTTGGCTGGCTGAATACGTGTAAATGCCCGATCGATATTGAGTACCCGAATCATTACCCTGACGCATTCCCTGAGTCGGATTGTGACTTTCCCAAAAAACTTTTAGCAGCGTTTCGTAACTCACTACTTTCGGATCGAACACAACCAAAACAACTTCATTATGTCCCGTCATCCCGCTGCAAACTTCATTGTAAGTAGGATTCGGAGTAATCCCCGCAGCGTAGCCAACCGCAGTCGAAAAAACACCTTTTTCCTGCCAAAATTTGCGTTCCGCGCCCCAAAAACAGCCCAGGCCAAACATCGCAGTTTCCATGCCGTTTGGAAACGGAGGCTTGAGGGGATTGCCATTAACAAAGTGAGTTGCCGGTATCGGCATCAACTCTGCCCGTCCCGGCAATGCGTCTTGGGGAGACGGCAGACTCGACTTTTTGCCAAATCCAAATAGCGCCATAAGTTTGTGAGGAGATCTCTGATAAACGTCTTTACCTTACTTAATAATATCAGATTTTTGCGGAAAATAGTCGGCCTTTTGAAGATAGACGATAAAAGGCACGAGGCAGAATTGTTTTTCGGAGTTTTTTTGTGATACCGCTCACTATAAATGAATTTTTCAATCACACTACATAGTGCTATCTGTCACCATAAAATGCCTGAAATATCACCTGTTGTTGAGGCAACAATCACCCGGATATTCTGCAAAACAGGCGATCATTAAAAGTATGGCGTTGTAGAATTATTCAATACGATTTATTTGGAGTGTGTAGAAATGGCAGCTAAACCTTGCAATAAACCTTTAAAATCTAATCCATTTATTACTTACCGCGATCCGATTACAGGTAAGTGGATTGTGATCTATCATGATTTGTCGAAATTAGCAGAACAACCACAGCTAGCACTGGCTTGAGATTTTTTATTGATTTTATCTTAAAATCAAGAATGTTTGGCAACTTGTTGGGTGGCTCAGCTTAGAGGTTTTCGATGATTAAGCAAATCAAATTATACCAATTTGCCAAATTAATGCAAGAGTATATGCAGGGTGTGGATCCCTCGACAATCTCTAAAAAAGAGTAAAAATCGGTGGGCGACGCACCTTACACATTGGGTGCACTAAACAACCCTCCGTTTCACTCCGGCCAACAATTTTATAGTTGCCACATTTTTTATAAATGGTATTATATCATATCACTCAATTATCCTTAGTAAAATTTTTTGTAGTGAGGCATTTAGTTATCTTGAAATTATGCGGACTGAAGTCCTCACTACGAACCTATTTGAGTGTTTTTATTCTAGAGCTGATGCACCCTAATTTTCAGCATTGCTCATCTGTTTTTGTAGTTCTAAGTACCGATAGAGATATTCCGAAATTATTCCGTGCAAAAACAAGTCGCGTGCCGCATTAAACGGACTGTTGGGCGCTAGCGGATGGCGGTTGACAATTACATGATTCCAGTCATGATTTCCGGTAATCTCGCTGACGTACACTCCGAAGTTTTCATCTAACTGAAGCGACATCACCGCTCGCGCAAATTCGTCGCTAGTCAAACAGAGAGAATAAAATACTTTAAACAATTCGATCGCAGATTCTAAATCCAAAATCCTCAGCCACCTCGGTCTTTCAAAATCTATTGCAACTGTTACAGGTTGAATGCTATCATAATTAATTCCGCGTTTTTGGACAAGCTGCAACCAGTTGGGATTTGTCAGTATTGCTTGGTTGTAGTCCCAGACAAAGTTATACAAAATTAAGTCGTGTTCGAGAAAGGCATTGTCAGCTAAATCGCTAACTGTGCGCGGATAAAGTTTTGACTTTTCAATCTCGGTATCCGGGCCGTTGTCAATTAAGAAGTTGATAATGTTGGAGCCGATGCTGATGTGCCGCACAATTAAATAACAAGCTTCGGGCGAGACAAAGTTATTTAGGAAAAATGCAGCCGATTTGTGCATTAAAGTGTAAGCGCGAAATTGAAAGGGCAACAGGCGCTTTGCTATCATAATTACCGCTAGCAACAAGTTAGCAATTATTTTGATCGGGATGAGCAAATAATTGCGAGTCCAGTTTTGCAAATCCCGCATCATATATGCTTTTGCAACTAAATCGACGGGAATTGACCGATCGCAAAACAGGACATCCCAAACATTCGGATCTCGGCGGTTGTACGGTTTGGTAGCGTAAGGGACTTTCTGCTCGTCGGGAAGAGTTTTGATATCTTGTTTTTGCAGCTTTTGCATTAGCGGATTTCCTCCAATTGCAATAGATATAAACGAGCAGTGACGCGGGCGGTTTTGACAATACGACGGGCGATGTCCTCTGTCATCCATTCGGCATTAATCAAATTTTCTAATTTGGCTAAATGCGACTCGTCATTAGCTCCGTGATAAGCTAAAAACGATACTTGTTCGTCTTGCAAACCGAGAGTTTCTTTGATTTGTTTTGCCCACTTTCCCGCCAACCGATTTCCCAATCCTTCGATGATAAACATACTGCCAATTAAATCAACCGGATTTTCCCGCGATGCTTGGTGGAAGATAAAAGCTGACAGTGCTTCGCTGCCAATATTCTTATCATATTCCACAATTTTTGACAACTCGCCGCCGACAGAAACATAATTCCGTTCTAACATTTGATAGTCGCGGTGTTCGTCTTGGGCGTGGCCGATAAAAGTCGATCGCAAACGAAAGTCAGTCATGTTAGAAGCCGCGCGCGCAATCCAGCGAGATCCCTCCACAACTTGTGGGCGGAGATTGCACAGCAAAGCTTGATAGTCTTCTATGGTAAACTCTCCTCGGTACAATTTGCGGACAATGGGAACGGAACGAATTTCGCGATCGAATCTCAGCCAAATCCAGGCTAACTCCCGCAACAAATAAGCTTGCGGAGAGTAAAATATTTCCGGTTTAACACTTTCGAGAGGCGAAGCTTCGGGAACATCAATGGATTGAAAACTTTGAGAAGTCATAGATTTATTCGTGCTTTCCACAACAGTTAACATCATGTATGCCGTTGTAAAGCGACCACTTTCCGGAACAAAACAAAAGATTTTTTGTCCGGGCTGCAATTTGCCAGAGTTGAACAATTCCTCTAACATTAAATAAATCGCTGCACAGCCTGTATTTCCCCGCGAGTACAAGTTAGTAAACCATTTTTCTTCGGGAATCATGCAGCCTGCTTGTTCCAAAAGTTCGACAATTTGTCCCCGGAAAAAGTGAGAGGAATAGTGGCACAGCAGCCAGTCAATTTCCTGCGGACAAACTCTCCCATTTTTAATCAAGCTCAGCCAACCTTCAACGCCTAATTTCATTACATTGTCTAGCAAGCGAATATTTTGCCGCAAGTCAAAGGCTCCGGCTGTGGCTGCATCGAGGTAGGATGAATAATCTAACCAGCTTTTGGTTGATGTTTCGTTTGCTAATCCTGAATACATACAAACTGGATAAGCATTAGCGTGAGAAATCAATTCAATCCATTCTATTTTTAAGCTAATTCCTGAGGCATTCGGATGGTTTTGGAGCAAAAATGCTCCGGCGCCGTCGGATAGCATCCAACGCAGAAATTCTGTATCGAAAGGTAGGGGTTTTCCGGCTTGGACTGATGTTTCTGTTTCAAATTTACTATTTTTGAACAGGCGCGAGGGAAATTCCGAGGCTACGGCGATTGCTGTTTGTTTTTTGCCGAGTTCGAGTTGAGATGTGGCGTAATTTAAGGCGGTAACTCCCGCACAGCAAACTCCTTGAGTTGAAACTATTTCTAGGGGAGATAATTCGGAAAGTTCCCCGTGTACTGTGCTGGCAAATCCTGGTACTAATAAGTCTGGTAAAGTGGTAGCGCAGGCGAGTAAGTCGATCGCCCCTGGTTCCAAATTTGCCTGGGCGATCGCATCCCGGACAGCAAACGCTGCCATTTGGCTGTTAGAATAGAGTGTTTGCTGCTGTTTGTCGATCGCGTAATAGCGCTGTTTAATCCCGTTACTGTTGAGAATGCGCTGTCTGACTCTCGAAGGGCGATCGGCAATTTTGCCTAGATACTCCTCCATCTCATCATTATTAATCGCTTCTCCCGGCAAAAATTTCCCAATCCGATTGATATAAGCGCTGTGCATACCCTAAACCTCTCAAAATACTAATTTAGTCGAGTTCGTTGTTTGTTAAGTAAGTAAGTAAGTAAGTAAGTAAGTGAGTGTAAATCAATTTAACCAGAAAGAATTGGTTGAAAGCCCGCCCGATCGGGAGAAATTAAAATCAGACTATTCATTACTCCAATCCTCGGACTTAAGGGTAGAGGCCGCTCTCAAACTGTCAACGAGAAATTAAAATCAGACTATTCATTACTCCAATCCTCGGACTTAAGGGTAGAGGCCGCTCTCAAACTGTCAACTGTCAACTGTCAACTGTCAACTGTTCAACGACATACTTAAATCAAGCCTGAAAATATCTAAAATTGATTGTGCTTTGTGAAGCACTGAACCTGCAAGGAGCAACCAGTTGTATTGTAGAGTCAGGGGAAATCAGACAAGTTCAGCAACAGCGGCAACAAGTAACATGAAGCGGGGTGAAGTTTTTTGTAAAATTAAGCCAAAATATATAACTAGAGTTCCTTCGCTGCTTCCCGACTGAAATGGATATTGCAAAACTAGATGCTTGGTATTCTCAATCTCAGCGCCGCGCTGCTGTTTCCCTGTTGATGAAACGAGTAGGCGTCACTCGCACTAGGGCTGAATGCTTCGTCAGACTTTGGATTTACTTATCAGTGAAACAGCTTCAGGAAAGCCAGCCCCGCGTCAAACCGCCGCTGACTAAACTGGAATTACCAGCCACAGAAGTGCAGTGCACTCACCGGGAAGCAGCAGAACTATTTTACTCGGATTCCGATCGCGGGAGCGATCGCGCCGCCGGCATGATGTTAGATAAACTAGAAGCACTCGGATTGATCGAAAAACACTTTGACGGAAACGCTACAGAAATTAAAATTCAACCCATCCCAGAAATTTTAGATCCGCCGAAGCCCGAAAATTCAGTCAAACTCAAATTAGATGATTTTAACCCTCGGTGCGATGCAATTCCGGTAGCAAATTTACTAGCAAGCTATTATAACTGGATGAACCGCAGCACCAACGCAGTTCCCCAAAAGATTGCTAAAGTTATTCGGCTTTCGGCTGCTCAATATTCAAAAGGAATGCGAGTTTTGCGTCGCTGTGACAATCTCAATCCAGTCGGATTTTATTTACTTTATCCCACCGCTAGCGAATCGGATGTTAATTTTTTTAGTGCTCCCAGCAAAAGCCTGCATTTAAGTTCTGTTTCTGATATCGATCCTTTCAAGATGGCGCTACCAGGAGATCGGAATTGCCAGTCAGTGTTTGTCCGCTGTTGGGTAATCGATCCGAAATATTTAGAAGAATACCGAATTACTTTGATTGAGGATGTACAAAAAATTTTAGTAGAAATCCAAACAGATTTTCCCAATCTTTGCGACTTGTACACGTTAATTATTCACCCCAGCTATGAAAAAATGTCCTATGCTTTGGGGTTTCAAAAGACTAACAGTGATGCTCAGTTATCTCTTTATTGGATGTATTTAGCGTTGGATAGATTTTTGGCGCTGGATATCAAGGAAGCACTAAAAAATTTGTAAGTCAGAAACCCCGTTTGAGTCGGCGGTTGAAACCGCGCCTACACAAACAATGTCCGCCTCCGCGGACTCAAGAAGATCGCCTAATTTCAACCGCCTTTGCCTTCAACCCGCGGAGGCGGGTTTTGTCTGTATAGACGCGGTTTCAACCGCCGTGTCTTCGTAGTTTACAATACCTCGCAACCGCCTTTGTCTTCAACCCGCGGAGGCGGGTTTTGTCTGTATAGACGCGGTTTCAACCGCCGTGTCTTCGTAGTTTACAAAACCTCGCGACCGAGATAAGATTGGAGAACTTCCGGCACTTTTACCGTCCCATCCGGCTGCTGGTAATTCTCCAAAATAGCCGCCATTGTCCGCCCCACAGCTAAACCGGAACCGTTAAGCGCGTGCACGAATTGAGTACCTTTTTTCCCCGCTTCTTTAAACCGAATATTTGCCCGCCGCGCTTGAAAATCTGCGACATTGGAACAACTCGAAATCTCGCGGTATTTGCCCGCAGAAGGCAGCCACACCTCTAAATCGTAGGTTTTTGCCGCCGCGAAACCTAAGTCGCCGGTACAAAGCTCGATCGCCCGATAGGGCAATTTCAGCGCCTGCAAAACACCCTCAGCATCCTGCACGAGCTTTTCGTGCTCAGCCTCCGAGGTACTCGGATGCACGAGTTTTACCAATTCCACCTTATTAAATTGGTGCAACCGAATCAATCCCCGCGTATCCTTACCGTAACTTCCGGCTTCCCGGCGAAAACAAGGAGTGAAAGAACAGTGATAAACTGGCAACTGTTCTGCTGTCAAGATTTCACCTCGGTACAAATTCACCACCGGAACTTCAGAAGTAGGAATTAACCATAAATCGTCTTGATCGCACTTAAAACTTTCTTCAGCAAATTTGGGAAGCTGCCCGGTTGCTGTGAGGGATTCGGTGTTAACTAAAAGTGGGGGAATTACTTCTACATAACCAGCTTTTGTATGGCGATCGAGCATAAATTGAATAATCGCTCTTTCCAGGGCTGCACCGGCTCCAACTAACGTGACAAAGCGGGGACTAGCGATTTTTACTGCCCGTTCAAAGTTGATAATTCCTAATTTTTCGCCGATTTCCCAGTGGGGCAAAATCTCGGGATTTTGGGGAATGTATTCGTCTCCCCAGCGCCGGATTTCGATGTTTTCATCTTCATTTTTGCCTAACGGAGTTGACTTACCGGGCAAGTTCGGCAATGGTAACAATAAGGCTTCTATTTGAGCTTTTAAGTCTTTTTCCTGTGCTTGCAATTCGTTCGACTGCGTGCCGACTTCGTTACCTTCTGCTTGCAAAGTTTGAATTTCGGGAGATTCGAGGGGTAAACCCGATTTTCTTTTTTGCCCGATGAGTTTGGCTATTTCGTTGCTGCGGGCTTGCAGTTGCGATCGCTTACCTTCCAACTCCCGCTGCTGTTTGTCTAGTTGCAGAATTGGCTCGATTTCGTGATTGCCTCCGCGAGTGTTGAGGCTGTCTTGTACGGCTTGCGGGTTTTCTCGGATTAATTTGAGGTCTAGCACGGATTTATTTTAAATAATATAGGACTTGCCGATCGCCAACCCGATTTCTGGAAAAATATCGGCTTTCGCGAGCATAAATCTACGAATCTACAGGCTTTCTGAGGATTTTTGCGTCAGTCCTATCTTAGGTTAACAGCGACAATGCGATCGGACATACAAGCTTTGGCAATCATTTAGCACCTCAAATATAATTTATTCTCATCGAAAAAACTGCGTTGGTGTCACCCATGATGGGTGACACCCCACAAAAGGATGCTATACTAACCACATTAGTAGATGCACCCTGATAATTTTCTCCCCTAACCAGCGATGTTTAGGGGCTTTTTGTTTTTTGGGCGACATGAAAGTTAGGGCCCAGATGAAAGTTAAGATAGGACGTACGGTTGAAACCGCACGCCAAACAAACGATGTCCGCCGGACGCCGACTAAAGAGAATAACGTAATTTCAATCGCTGTGTCTTTTATCTTCAACCCGCGGAGGCGGGTTTCGCTTGTATAGGCGCGGTTTCAACCGCCGTGTCTTTTATCTTCAACCCGCGGAGGCGGGTTTCGCTTGTATAGACGCGGTTTCAACCGCGCCCGTCTTCTTATCTATCAAATCTAAATAAAAATGCGATCGACAAATCACCTATTCTGTTTCCTAGAAATATTTTCCAGCGAAGGCGGGATTCAATCCTACATTCAAGACATCCTGAAAGCTTATTTGTCACTAACCGCAGCCAAAAACTTTCCGCCACAAGCAGAAGTTTTGCTGTTGCGAGATGCTCCAGATTGTCACAATCCCTTCGAGTCCAAAAATCTCAAATTCTCTTACCTAAAAACTGATCCCGCTTGGCTTGGCCGTTTTAAGTTTGCCACCAAATTGCTAACCTGCTTGGTGCAAAAACGACCTCAACGGGTTTTCTGCGGTCACATCAAACTTGCACCGCTCATTAAAACATTATGCCAGCCGCTGGGAATTCCCTACACGATTTTAACTTACGGCAAGGAAGTTTGGGAAACACTTCCGCTAAAATATCAAATAGCAATGAGACAAGCCGATCGCATTTGGACGATTAGCAGGTACACGCGCGATCGCACTTGCGAACTCAACAACTTAAATCCCGAGAAATTCCAAATAGTGCCTTGTACTGTAGATGAAAAACTATTTACTATCGGCCCCAAACCGCTGCATTTATTAGAAAAGTACGATCTGACTGGTGCTAAAATATTGATGACTGTAGCCCGATTGCGATCGACCGATAGTTACAAAGGCGTCGATGTCACAATTCAAGCTTTGCCGGAAATTGCCAAAAGTTTTCCCAATGTGAAATACTTGGTTATTGGACGCGGGGACGATCGCCCTAGATTAGCAAAACTCGCCACCGATTTGGGAGTTGCCGAAAGAGTTATATTTGCGGGTTTTGTACCGACAGCAGATTTAGCAGCACATTATCAGTTAGCCGATGCTTATGTAATGCCCTCCCAGGAAGGCTTCGGTATAGTGTATTTGGAAGCTTTAGCTTGCGGAATACCAGTGCTCGCCGGGGACGCGGACGGATCTGCCGATCCGCTGCAAGATGGTAAACTGGGATGGCGAGTTCCTCACCGAGATCCGGCAGCAGTAGCGGTTGCTTGTGTGGAAATGCTGCGAGGAAAAGATAAAAAGTGCGATCGGCATTGGTTGAGGGAACAAACCCTCGCAGCGTTCAGTTTTCAATCCCTTTGTCAATCTCTAATTGGGATTTTTCAGATAGATCGCCCAGATTAATTTATGACGTAGAGGGCAGTTTCTCAATGTATAATAGGAAAATTAGCTCAAACACTATCTAAATTTATTAGTACAATTTGATTCCCGTACAGTAACTGTCAACTGTCAACTGTCAACTGTCAACTGATAGAGTTATGCCTACCTGAAAAGACACCAAAGGAGACCACCGTGAACCAAGGCACCCCCAAAATCTCTTTAAACTTACCCCGTATTAGCAATTGGCTGATATTGCTGGGCATCGCCTGCGTGTTGGTGTCAATTGGTTTGGGTTGGGTAGTTAAATCATTATTGATTGTAGTAGGTTTGTTGCTGCTAACACCTGTGGTGGGATTTTTCGCGCTTCAGTGGTGGCTGAAACGCAATTTAATTGAAGACAAGTGTCCTGTTTGTCAGTACGAATTCACAGCTTTAAATCAAACTCAGTTTCAGTGTGCTAATTGTGGCGAACCTTTGAAAATAGAGGAAGGTCATTTTAGCCGTTTGACTCCGCCCGGTACGATCGATGTTACCGCCGTTGAAGTATCATCTGTTCAACAGTTAGAAGATTAATTGGGAATTGGGCATGGGGCATGGAGCATAGGGCATAGGGCATGAGTTAGTTGTTGGTTATTTTTGTTTGTTGTTACTTGTTACTTGTTATTTGTTATTTGTTACTTGTTGGTTGTAATAACCAATTCTTGATGCCCAATGCCCAATGCCCAATGCCCAATGCCCAATGCCCGATTCCCAAAATTATTTTTCTAAACGCACTGCATACCACTGCAAAAACTTTCCAGGCCCGACATCTAATTCACAATAAGTATCAATTAAATACTTAGCTTGAGCTTCCACCGAAGGAAATTTTACCACATCAGCCGGCAAATCTTCGTGTTCCTGGGATAAGACCGCTTTCAGCTTTTCTAATAGTTCCACCGCCGTCAAAAACTGCTCCGGCTGGTTTGTTTCTAATACCACAAAGGTGTCTTCGTCATACAGTGACATAGTTTTAAAGGTTGAGGTTAATTATTTCTAAAGTTTCCAGCAGTTAAGCTAGCCAAAGTATAAACTCTTAATTACAATTTTTGGGGCCCGGGCTCGAACGTGTTAAAATAGAACAACATCAGAATTCCTACCGGATTACCGTTATTAACTTAGTTCTTAACCGGGTTGTCAACAGATCCGCCACAGCATTTCTGAGGAAATTTGTCAAGTGCAAATTTGTCAACTGTCCAATTGTCAAGAAATATTCGATCGACCTTTATCTAATTATAACTGGCACTATACATTCCCATGATCACATCTACCAATTCAACCGCTGCGGCGCGCAAGCCCTCGAAATCAGAAGGTCTCAAAGAACGCAGCAACTATTTACGAGAACCCGTTGCGACTGAACTGTTACAAGAAACAACCCACTTCACCGAAGACGGGATTCAGATTCTCAAATTTCACGGCTCGTACCAACAAGACAACCGCGACAATCGAGTTAAAGGACAAGAAAAAGACTATCAGTTCATGCTCCGTACCCGCAATCCCGGCGGGTTAGTTCCACCCCAGCTCTTCTTGGCGTTAGACAAGCTATCAGAAGAATACGGCAACCACACGCTGCGCGTCACAACCCGCCAAGGTTTCCAAATTCACGGCGTGCTGAAAAAAAATCTTAAAGCAGTGTTTTCCTCAATTATTAAAAATATGGGGTCAACCTTGGGAGCTTGCGGCGACTTGAACCGCAACGTCATGGCACCGCCAGCACCTTACAAAAATCGCCCAGAATACCAGTATGCTTTGCAATACGCCAACAATGTCGCCGATTTGCTGACACCGCAAACCGGTGCTTATTACGAAATTTGGCTCGATGGCGAAAAGGCTATTTCCGCTGAGGAAGACCCCGCAGTTAAGGCCGCCAGACAGCAAAACGCGAACGGCACAATCTTTAGCGACGACAAGGAAGAGCCGATTTACGGCGAGCATTATATGCCGCGCAAGTTCAAGTGTTCTGTTACTGTACCGGGAGACAATTCAATAGACTTGTACTCTCAGGATTTGAGCTTGGTGGTAATTACCAATGAAGCTGGCGAGTTGCAAGGTTTTGACGTGTTTGCCGGCGGCGGTTTGGGGCGCACTCACAACAAAGAAGAAACTTTTGCTCGCGTTGCGGACGAGATTTGCTATGTTGCCAAGGATGATGTTTACAATTTGGTCAAGGCAATTGTAGCAACCCAAAGAGATTTTGGCGATCGCACAGACAGACGACACGCCCGACTCAAGTACCTGATTAACGACAAAGGCGTCAAGTGGTTCAGCGAAAAAGTAGCCGAATATTTTGGCAAACCGCTAGAAGCGTTTAAACCTCTGCCTGAGTGGAAGTATTTTGATTTCTTGGGCTGGCACGAACAAGGCGACGGCAAACTGTTTGTCGGCATTTCCGTAGAAAACGGTCGGATTAAGGATGAAGGCTCGTTTCAGCTAAAAACGGCTTTGCGGGAAATCGTGCAGAAGTACAATTTGCCTCTGCTGGTGACACCGCACCAAAACGTGACGATTTACGATATTTCGCCGGATATCAAATCAGAAATTCAGGGAATACTCGATCGCCGCGGCATTCAAGCGGAAACTGCGATCGACCCCTTAGTACGTTATTCTATGGCTTGTCCGGCATTTCCCACGTGCGGGCTAGCGATTACCGAGTCCGAGCGCGCGATTCCCGGCATTTTAGAGCGGATTCGGGCGATTTTGACCAAAGTTGGCTTACCAGACGAGCATTTTGTAGTGCGGATGACTGGCTGCCCCAATGGATGCGCTCGCCCTTATATGGCAGAATTGGGATTTGTTGGGAGTTTCCCGGAATCTTACCAGATTTGGCTGGGCGGTTCTCCCTCACAAACCCGGCTGGCAAAACCCATTGAGGAAAAGCTGCACGTCAATGATTTTGAAGCTTTTTTCGAGCCAATTTTTGTTTATTTCAAGCAAAAACGGCAACAAAGCGAGAGTTTTGGCGATTTTTGCGATCGCGTTGGGTTAGAATCTATCCGTCAATTTGTAACCAATCACCAATCTGCTGACTCGATGACAACTGAGATTAATGATTTAGATGTTACGTCTAGTAACGGCGATGAAAACGAGACTGCCACTGCTGGCGGTGGTAAAGTCCGCCGTCGCATCAGCGTCCGCGATGAAATCTACAACGAGCTCAAGGAAGAAGCAGCCCGTCAGGGCAAGCCTATCACGCAGCTAGCTACAGAGGCAATTTCCACTTATTTGAAGAAGATTAAGGAGGAAGGATAAGCCGATTTTCGATTGTCAATTTTCGATCGCATCAGATAAAGTTCAGACCAAAGTAACATAAGGGCAGAGCATTTGCAGAAAAAACCTTGAATTTGTCAAGTAATTCCGGTTGTAAATGCTTTGCCTTTATTGTTTCTGAATTGGTTGGTCTTTTACATAAAAACGGCGATTGAAATCGCTTCTATACAAACAATGTCGGCCTCCGCCGACTAAGAAATAAGTCGGGTAAATAGTCTATAGCCCTTCTCAGATAGGTGAGGTATGTTGTTGGGCTTCAGCCCTCTTATGGTGATTATATAGTAAGCGAGATCGCATCAAAAACTCCAATTACAGTAATACCTCATCTTTCTGAGAAGTCCTATATCTCTTCTCTTCCTCTCTTCCTCTGTGTTCTCTGCGGCCTCTGCGGTTAAATAAAAAAATCTAATACAAAGCGAGCAATCCAAAATCTCATGGCTCAATTACAAAGATTAGCAGTTACCGCAGCCCAAATTAGTGCTAACAAAATCGACTTAACAAAAGAACAACAGCATTATTTAAATCGCGTGTTGCGGTTGCAAGCGGGCGATCGATTTATAGCAATGGACGGCTGCGGACATTGGTGGTCAGCAATTCTAGAAGTGCAGGAAACCGGGTTATTTGCCTCGATAAAAGAGGAGATTGCGGTTAACAGGGAGCTTCCCGTCGCAGTAACTTTGATCGCCGCTTTGCCCAAGGGAAACGGCTTTGATGAGGTTGTCCGACAGGCCGCGGAGTTGGGAGTGGCAAGTATTGTACCCGTGACGAGCGATCGCACTTTGCTCAAACCAAGCGCTCAAAAAGTCGATCGCTGGAGAAGAATTGCTGCCGAGGCCGCGGAACAGTCGGAACGTCAAATTGTGCCGACGGTTGTAGAGCCTATTCCCTTTGATTTTGCTGTCAAAGATTGCTGTCAAAAATATCGATATATTTGTGTTGCTCGCGGGGATAATCGGCATTTGTGGGATTGTTTGGCTGGTTTAGAATCCCCCCAGATCCCCTTGCTAAGGGGGGAGAAAGAACCGGATGAATTATCGACTGTAATAGCTGGTTTAGAACCCCCCCAGCCCCCCTTCTTAACGGGGGAGGAAGAGCCGGAATCGATCGCGATTGCGGTTGGCCCGGAGGGCGGCTGGACTGATGGAGAAGTGGAAAGGGCGATCGAGTTTGGTTTTGAACCTGTTTCTTTGGGTAGGAGAATCTTGAGGGCGGTAACAGCACCAATGGTGGCTTTATCCTTGGTAGGAGCCGCTTTTGAAAAGCACCCATCCCAAAAAATATTTTCCTGAAGTGCTAGATATGGTAAAGGAAGCTAAAATGTCAATGAGTCCTTAGGCATAAAACTAAAATGTTAAAATCAGTAAAGGGTATATATCGAGACGGCAAAGTTGTGTTATTGGAAACTCCGGGCGACTTAACCGAAGGGAAAGTTATCGTTACTTTTCTGGCAGAATCAGGATTAGTAGAGCTGCAATCTCTCGGTATCGATCGGCAACAAGCAGGAGATTTACGGGTAAGGTTGAGCAGGTTTGCAGAGGATTGGGAACGACCTGAAATGGATGCTTACGATGCTTTATAGGCGAGGTGATGTAGTGCTGGCTTTGTTTCCCAACGCTGATTTGCGGACTGCGAAACGCCGTCCAGTTTTGATAGTTCAAGCGGACAATCTGGGCACTGGTTTAGGACAAACTATTACAGCGATGATTACTAGCAATTTAGCCCGCGCAGGACACCCAAGCCGGGTTTTTGTTTCCCTAGCAACACCGGAGGGCCAGCAAACACGATTGTTAGCTGATTCCGTAATCATGACAGACAATCTGGTGACGCTTCTAGAAGTTGAAATCGATCGCAAAATTGGTATTTGGTCAAATATGCCGGCGGTAGATGCAGCTATCAAATATACTTTGGCAATCCCATCGACAGGGCGAACCGCCAAATATAAAAAAAAGTTTTAAATTTATTATATCAAATCTGTCTTGTGTTAAGAGAATTCGTAAAATAGGTGTTTAAGGGCAATGAAAAGAAATTTAAGGAAAAGCCGATCGCTCTTTTGGTCAATCGCGCTTTTGACAATGTTAGCTACAACATCAGTTTTCGCACAATCTGAGCACTCTGCGATCGCTCAACAGATTAATTGCGATCGCCCCCAAGGAGATGCACAAGTCAGATCTTGTATTAGGTTAAGGTACGAAGCCTCGGATAAACGCCTGAACGAGGTTTACAAGCAACTGGCTGCTAAATTGAGCAAGGAAGAGAAAGCCCTACTTGCGGAAGCTCAGTTAGGCTGGATCAAAGTGCGAGATAATAGCTGCGAATTTGAAGTGTATAGAAATCGCGGTGGTAGCGGGTTTCAAGGCTTTCTGAATGAGTGTTTGGAACGAGCTACTAAACAGCGCACAGCCGAATTAGAGAAATATTTACAGAGATAAACAATGATGAAAATGCGATCGCCCTTAAGCTTCACAATCAACTTACTAATTTTTAGTGTAGCTTCCCTCCCAATCTTAGCACAATCCACACCGACCATTCAAAGCATCCCCAATGGCGACTACTTTTACGGACAAACAAGCAAAACAAATCAGCCCGGTAAAGAGTACATATTCTTAAGGAAATCCAAGAAGACTGTCACAGGATTTGGCTACCAAAGAAATACAAGTTATCGTTACTGTTTTCGAGGTAATGTCAATAAAAACACTATGATCCATCCCACCGTGATTGAGTTCACGGACGGCCCCGCAGGACATAAACTTTATCAGATTAAATCTATAGATTTAAATAGTTTTCAGAGACTCAATGGTTCAGACACTCAGGTAAATGGCAGACAAAGGCTGACAGAATGTATCAAGTTATTCGAGAAAAATAAGAAAATTTAGAATCCAACAAAACCTCGATCGTAACAAAGATTAATTTTCCGACATCTGCGTTAACTTGCGTGCATCTACGGTTCAAAGAAAATCAAAAAACGGGAGTATAATTCATGAAAATGCGATCGCCCACAATCACCGCCATTATCTCAGCAGTCTTAGCCACCGCCAGCATCCCAGCAGTTTTCGCCCAGCGACAGCCATCAACCACCGAAATCAACATCGATAAAAATTGTCGCCCCAACCAACAACTACCGCAACTTGAAAGATACACTATCTTCTTCAGAAACGAATTCACAACTAACGGTCAAAAATATTGGTTCTACAGCGCCCGCTATCAAGATGGAGGCGTGGTTCTGTGTATATCAAAACCCAATTTTGACCAACCAAAACATTTAAATCAACCCAAAATACAAGCCAATTTTATTGATAAAATAGTCCGAGATACCAAAAACCAAACTGCCTTTATCGTCACAGTCAGAGAAGGAAATGGTCTTGATACACCCATGACAAATTATGGCTTAGATTTCAAAAATGTCGATCGACCAAAACTCACCTCCCTTTCCCTCCTACAGCAACGCGGAACCCTCAAAGACGGCGACCCCAGCCTTCCCAACGGCAGCTTCTACCGCGAACACAGCTTCCAAGGAAATGCAAATCAATCCATCACCATCGACCTCAAAAGCAGATCCTTCGAGCACTTCATCACCCTCATCGCACCCAGTGACAATAAAATTGTAGATATCAAAGCAGTTCGCGTCAACAAGAGAGAATCCCAAATAACCGTAAAATTGCCCAGTAACGGCACTTACAAAATAGTTGTTCAAGGACTCGATCGCACCAGCAAAGGTTCATACACCCTCAGCATTAATTCCAATCAACTTTAACAAACACCAGCCCAAATATTATATAGCACTTCTCAGGACACATCCGCGTTCATCCGCGGTTATAAAATCTAAATCTTATCCTTGCAAACAGCCGAAAATTACCCACAAACATCAAAGCAAAACTTGTTAATCACTGGCAAAACCAACCAAACATCAGCCAAGATAGAAACACACCCATTCCCCCAACCGCCATGACAGACATCCACGAAATAGCCACCGCCCTCGAAAGCCAAGACTACAAACAAGCCGCCCAACTCATCAAACAACTGCAAAAAGAATCCCCCGAAAATCCTTGGGTACAATACTACATCGGTCGTTACTACGAACTCACCAACAACCCCGACAAAGCCCAAACCACCTACAAACAAATACTCCGCGACATCACCAACCCCAAAATCGTTTCCCAGGCCCGCCAAGGCATTCAACGCATTGAAACGGCACAACAAAACCTCCGCCAACAAGCCATCGAAACTGCCAAAAACGACCCCAGCAGCCTAGAACCCGGACTCCTCATCCTCGAACCAGTGAGTCCCGAAGACAAACCCGCAGCCGTACAAAATATCAGCAGAATCTTCAAAATCGACGCGTACACAACCCGGATGCAAATTCAAAGCCGCGGCTGGAGACTCTACAAAACCGGCCCCATTGCCGAACTCAGAATTTACGGCCAAGAACTTCTCAACGCCGGAATTCCCGTATTTTGGGCAACCCTAGCCGACATTAAAAACATCCAAATTTTCCGAGTCCAACACTTCCAGTCTCTCTCTTCTCCAGCGGTTGTTTGTAAAGATAACCTAAATCGGCTCGGTGCTATAGAATTTAACTGGTCAGAAGTCAGCCAAAGAGTAGAAGGCTTATTACCAATGTTCATGGAAATCATGGACTACTCGCCCAACCGCAGAAACGAGCAATTTCGCCACAAAGAAATCACCCAAGATTACGCTCAAATCTGCGACTTGCACATTCCCAGCCGCAACTGCATTCTGCGAATTTGCGACCAAAGTTACGAATTTAAACAAGGCGTTGACTTCACTCAAAGTTCAGCAACTAGCGTAGCTTCACCGCAGTCAAAAAACAAAAAATCTAGTGTCAAAAAATCCCCACAAATACCTCAAAGTACCACCAGAATTAACTGGAATCATTTGCTAGAAATATTTGACCAACAGCTTGACGTTACAGTTTGGTCGGAATTTACTCCCTTTGCGGAGACAGTTCTCGATTACACGCATATGTTAAGCAAAATCGAATCTCATGTAGAGGTAGAGCGCAAATCCGAAACTCCTTGGGACTCGGCGTTCCAGCTATACAGCGGATTAGCCTTTCTCAGACACCCAGGAAATAGGGAATAAAAAAAGAGTTAAAAATTAAAAATGAGGAATCCCATTTTTAATTTTTCAACCCCAGCATTTGGAATTATCCAATCCCCAATTCCCTATTGCGAATTCTCCATTTCCTACTTGGTTTTCACCTGACGAGCCATTTCCCGGAAATTATTCATGCTTGGGCCTGGGGTGCGACGATTTGCAGTTGGTGTCGGCATTAAATTATTAGGAGCAAAAGTCAGAACAGGTTCAGCTTGACTCGACACTTTGCCGTTAGTTGCAGCAGCAGGTACCTTCGGCACTTCCGAAGTCTTAGCAGCAGCGCTAGCGACTGGTTCTTTTTCTTTCTTAGACTTTTTCTCTACCTTAGCTTTATTCGCCGGTTCAGACTTCTCAGACTTGACAGCCTCAACTTTTGCCGGTGCGGCTGCAACAGGCTCAGCCTTCGCAGGTGCAACCTTCGCAGGTTCTTTATCCGAAGATTCGCCCAAATCTAGGAAATATTCAGACTTTTTCAAGCCCAACAGTCCAGCGAAAAAGCCGAAAATACCGCCGAAGAAATTTTTGATAAAACCAAACATTAGACTTACTCCTTTTGTTTTTTTAGAGAAATTTGTACAAGTTTGTCAACAAAGTTAGATTACGAGCTAAGGCAACCTTTGTCTATATTTCTTAATCAAAATTTACATTTTTTGATTAAAAATGCAGAGCTTCTAGTAATTTTTACTCAGTAATGCCAGTTTTAACTTTGCACTTATTTACGATTATCTCAGAATTTATGACTGATTTGCTATTGGCCAGCGATACCTCAAGCCGATTCGCCATCTGTCCTACTCGGGGTCAAACTCCCTAGGGGAGTAATTTATGCTGTAATCGGCAAGCAATTTTCTTTTCAAATGAACAGTTCGCTCGATCGCAATCCCGTCATTCTCATCCACGGCATCTGGGACACAAAGACTATTTTTGACAAAATGTCCGCCCGCCTCACCCAACTTGGATGGTGTGTCCACAGCCTCAACCTCACCCCCAACGACGGCAGCCTCGGCCTCGACTCCCTAGCCAAGCAACTGGCAGACTACATTTCTGAGACGTTCGATCCAGAACAGGCGATCGACATAGTAGGCTACAGCATGGGAGGCATCGTCAGCCGCTACTACGTCCAGCGACTCGGAGGCATTAACCGAGTCCAGCGTTTCATAACCATATCTTCCCCCCACAAAGGAACCCTCACCGCCTATTCCCTGCGCCTACCAGGATACCTGGATATGCGCCCCGATAGTGGCTTGTTGCGCGATTTGAACCAAGATGCGACTATGCTCAAACGCATAAATTTTACATCAATGTGGACGCCATTTGATGTGATGATTTTACCGTCGCACAGCTCCCAAATGCCAGTAGGTAAAGAAGTTAAACTCAACGTTTTGCTGCACCGCCAAATGGTGACAGATTCTCAAAGTATTAACGCATTAGTTCGAGAACTAGAGGCTCCTATTGTACCCTCTAAATTTACCCAAACAATCTCTAGTAACAATCTCTGATTCCTAGTACATAATCTCCAACTTGAGCGTATTCGCTGCGACCGAAAATTGCTTCTGGATCGCAGTAATATTTAAATTCCAACAAATTTCCAAACGGATCTTCTAGAAAAAAGGTGCGGTGTTCTGTGGGCAAACCTGGAAACCGCCGTCTTGATTCTTGATAAAAATTCAACTGTTTTTGCTGCGCCATTTCTAACAGCGCTTCCCAGTCAGACTCCGAGGTAAAAACTAAGCCGAAGTGTCTGGGATAGATGCCGCGCTGGGGTGTTAGAGGTTCGTGGGTGACGTGGGCGACAATCTGATGGCCGCAGAGATTTAAAATGAGAGAACTGGGTGACTCCCGACCCAATTCGCAGCCGAGCCCGCTGACATAGAATGCTTTGGTTCGATCGATATCGGTTACGGGGAAGGCAAGATGAAATAAGACTTGACTGTTCATAACAATAAGAGACGCTACTAGAGGCTATGCAAAACTCAGAATTCTTTTTTAATTATTTGTCTTGGTCTAATCCTTGGCTGGTGGCGATCGCCCTGAATACATTTTTACTCGCGATCGCCACCCTTGCTCCCAAAAAATTGCTTACTCCGGCTGGACAACTCCACGGTTGGCTGCTGGGTGTTATCATCTGGGGCAGTTTGGGATGGCAAGGCTATGCTGTGGTCATGTTCTACTTTCTGGTCGGATCTGGAGTTACCCGCATTGGCAAAGCCCAAAAAGAAGCTGAAGGTATTGCCGAAAAGCGATCGGGCGCCCGAGGCCCGGAAAATGTCTGGGGTTCGGCTTTAACCGCTGCTATTTGTGCTGTGGCAGTTTTGGCATTATGTATTTTCCGAGACACAGGTTTAGGAGACACAGGCGGTATTTTAGGAGACACAGGCAAGATGCCTGTGTCACAAGATGTGATTTCCTTGTTGTTGCTGGGCTATGCGGCGAGTTTCTGCACCAAACTTTCCGATACCTGCGCTAGCGAAATCGGCAAAGCTTACGGGAAGCATACGTTTTTGATTACTACCTTGCAGCCTGTACCTAGGGGTACGGAAGGGGCGGTAAGTTTGGAAGGAACGATCGCAGGTATTGTCGGATCGATCCTGATTGCTCTTGTGAGTTGGGCTGTGGGTGTAATTGACTTGACAGGAATTGTCTTTTGTGTAATCGCAGCTTTTATTGCTACGAACATCGAGAGCGTGATTGGTGCGACGGTGCAATCAAAGTTTGAGTGGCTCACGAACGAGGTAGTGAATTTTTTCAATACACTCATCGGAGCGATCGCAGCGATCGTCCTAGCCTCCGCTTGGAGAACTTTTTTAGCCTAGTCCAGCTTGCACGAAATCTCACCCAAGAAACCGGGTTTTGCACGATTATTCAAGGCATTAACGCAATATTTTCGTATAAAACCCGGTTTCTGCGCCCAGAAATATGAGTTATTAATCGTTAGTCATTAGTTTCAAGGAATCAACCAATGACAACTGACAACTGACAACTGACAACTGACAACTGACAACTGACAACTGACAACTGACTAATCGTCGTCTTTTGGCCCAAAAACCATTTGTACAATCATCGTTGGTTCGCCCCGCTTGTGATAGCGATCGGCCCAATTACGAATAATTTCATCTAATTCCTCAACAGCCTGTTCTAGGCGTTCCGGCGGAACATCCAAAGTTTCCATAACTCGCATGACTTTCGGTTGTTTTTCCGCCCAATCCTTCATCAGTCGGAAATATCTAGCCGTATCCTCCACCATCGTAAACGTGCGCTCTTCCTGTTCTGCGGGAGAGTAAGTAGCGCGGGTGAGGGCATAAAAAGGCATTCCCCAAGGAGAGTCAATTCGAGTCACGGTTCCGGAATAGATCAAGCGGCGCTTGATGTGTTCTGCTAGAGCTTCGCTTAAAGGCATTCGCCTTTCTGCTGACATTTCTTCTTGCGATCGTCTATGTAGAAACTCGATCAACTCCATAAACTGAAAAGAATTGATCAGTTGAGCGTCAGGCGGATTAGGAGGAATCTTGCCTTCGAGATATTTTTTCTCATCCGCCGTCAAGCTGTTTCCCGGAATCCGAGGGCGTCCCGGAACCCAAGGATACTGTTCCAGCCAGACATAAGGAAACTGAATCAAATATCTAGGTTCTTGGGAACCCAACATTTTCAGCAATTTTCCCTTAGTCAGAGCTTCCCGGACTTCCTCGACGATGACTTTCACCCGTTTAGGCTCAATGTGATGCAAGTGTCCGGTCATCCGCAGGTTGTTTTCCTGCTCCATATAGGTCATATAAATGGCACACTTAGCTGCCGTTGCCGCCGCGTCTAAAAACGCTCCGTGCCTGTGTCCGCTGGTTCTCATGGCGCTAAACGCCAGATATAGCATGATCTGATCCATTGCACTGGGGCTCAGGCTTTTGACCAGATCTAAAGAGTCATTTTTCATCACAATCCCCGAAATAGTAAAACTTGGAGGCATCTTTTCATCCTCCATAAAAAAATATTGCGAGACCGCCGAATCAAGCATAGCCGACAGTCGCCGGAAAGCTTGGCAGCTACCCTAAGATTCAGGCCGGTTAATTTTCCTGAGGTCACTCGGGCCTTAGCTTAAAGGCGATCGACACCGAATAAGTGGTTCTTATTGGCGAATTTAAGTCGAGAGCTGCACCCTCTGCACTCAGGGTGTAGCTATATATTAAGTTAGTTATCGCACGTCAATTATAGTGCAGCGGTTAAAAATTAAACCCCACCTGTGGGGGGAAAACGTAAAGAACTATTGCGATCGGAAGAATTTGAGGCGACTCAGAGAGGGGGAGAATGGGAAAAAGAGAAAGAGCATTTTCAATACAAAACCGCCACCTACGAGAATATATCTCTACGTAGATGGCAGCTCCAGTTTATATTGTGACATTTGTTACAAAAAAAATCTTCTAGGGAGTATCAATAAAAAGTGCAGTGGCCTGACGAACCTGACAAACTATAAATCCCAGAAAATGCGATCGATCGACACGGGCGACCTCCAAACCAGCCTCGAAACCAGAAACAAGTCAGTTGCGGAACTAGCTTTCTGGCAATGCGATCAAAATTATTATAGTGCCTGAGTGTCAGTGTTGACCTGCATCAAATCATACCGTCCGGTGCCTCTGCGGGGAGCGCGATCTCCTCTTTGTTGAGTTTGCGCTGATAACATATATTGAGCGGTAGAAGTTTTTAGCTGTGGGACTGGGGATTCTATGCTTAGAGCGGCGGTAGCACTCAAGCTAAGGCCCAACAGGCTGAGTAAAGCAATTGCAGTGTAGGTGTGCATGGGTAGTATCCGTGTCAGTGTCTAGTTACAGATACGGACTTTTCCCTTGCTAATCAGGATTGATTTCCTTGAATTTGCCAGACTACCCAAAAAAACATGATGGGAGAATTATTTGATTTTAGTCCTGGACGCAGGGGCGAGCAGAAACCGGGTTTCGACTCCGCTTAACCAGCAGTTTTTTACGAAAATCTTGCGTTGTACTCCACAGATGAGGTAAAAAAACCGATTTCTTTGGTCTTAATACGTAAGTCCTCAATTTTTTAAATTGTCTCACCCAAAATAAATTTTAGTTACCTGAATTGACAGGTAAAAAGTCTGGGAGCATCTCAGTTTTGATGTTTTGATTTTATAGTGCGAGCGTCCCCGCTCGCGATTATAGATCGCGAGCGGGGACGCTCGCACTGTAAAGAAATTGCTTTTTTGCATTCATTGAGATGCTCCCAAAAGTCTCTCCAGCCTGGAACATACAAAACCGCCAAATATTGAAAGAGTAAATCCCTCAATAGATGGCGGTTGCAGCTCGATCTGCTATTATTTTTAACACGCAAAAATATCCTAATGACTGTCAACAAGAAGTGCAGTTGCCAAACGAACGTGACCAACTAGAATCCCAGAAAATCAGATCGACACGGGCGGCAGAAACCCACTCATTTGCAGAACTTTCTTTCGTCCTATGCCATTAAGCTAGTATGTAATGTGTGTAAAGATCGTGCTGAGCAAACTCTCTGCGTCCGCTGCCTCTTTCTGGAGAACGATCGCCTTTTTGTGATTGAGTGGACGCCAAGAACATATAATCAGCAGTGGCAATTACGAGCAGTTCCACTAGGCGTTCAAAATATCGAGCGGCGCTGGCACTCAAGGTAATGCCCAACAGGTTCAGTAAAGCAATTGCAGTGTAGGTGTGCATGGGTAGTTTCCGTGTCAGTGTCTATAACCTGATACAGACTTCCCCCCATCCATCAGGATAAATTTCTGGCAATTTTCGGAACTTTGCAAAAAACCTCACCTCTTCGATGTTACTGCACCCGCTAGGAGCCAAGCACCAGCAAAATTCAGCCTGCCCCATACCGTCAGAGGCTTTTCGGTTTCGCAACTCTGTAGAAATCTGTCGGTTTCCCAGTCCAAAGTCACGAGTTGCCAAGTTCGATCGGCTAAGGATGGGGGACTTGTCAGCGTCAGTGTCCAGTCTTGTGCGCCCAGACGGCGGAAAATGCCCGAAAATTGACTCTCGGTATTTGCTGTTTTACTACGCGGATTTACGTAGAAACCGGGTTCAACTTTCAAAGTTATGGGTTCTAATACAGAAATTTCGTTGAGAAACCCGGTTTCTCGATCGCTTTTGACTGACACAGGACATTCGCCGCTGGCGGGATATGCTTGAGGTCGATCGAGATAATAGCGCTGCCAATGTAGCCAGTCCGATCGATCCGGTGTCAAATTAAATAAAGGAACAACTGCCGCCCTCGCCTCGGAATCTTGCAGCAAAGCTTCCTGCAAAACTCTGACAGCTAAGTCGCGCGGCTGACATCCAACTTCCGCACACAAAGCCGCCGCCATCCCCGCCGCCTGTCCGATATTCATCACCAAAGGCTGCAAGCGAGTTGCACCGTTGGCGATGTGAGAGACGGAAATATTTTTTTCGCAAACTAGCAATCCGTCTGTAGTCGCAGGAATTAGCGCACTGTAGGGAATTGTAAACGGAGTGCCAGTCCAGCGGCCGCCCCAGCGGATGGATTTGGGCTGCAAGGGAATGTCGCCGCTGGTGTAGTGGTGATCGTTGGCGTAGTTGCCGATCGCAATTGTCTCGCAAATTCCCTCAGAATCGATCGGCAATTTCGCGACTCTACCCCCGACAACCGGCAAAATATCTTGTTCTTTGACTGTACTTATCCCTCGCAAACGGCGGCTTTCTCGGTAGTAGGGGTGCAAGGCGAAGGAAGACAGTAGGGAAGAATTTGATTGATTTTCGATATTGGAAATGGGGAAAATATTTTGTGCTAAACCGTAGCGGGGGCCGAGTTGGGTTTGAATGAAGCGGGCGAAACTTTGGCTGTGCCAGAGACTTTCTTGGAGGAATTGTTGTCGGGATGCTTGAGATTCAATTAGTCGATCGACCTTTTCACCATAATCATTACCACAAATCGGCCAATTAATCATCAACAATCCCCCAGGAAGTCGGCCGTAATTGAGAAATTGTTCGGGAGTGTAATCTTTCCAAGCATCGAAAAATCGATCGGGATTGTCAACAGGTGGCGCGGGAATTTCTGGCGCCACCGCGCCCTCGCCAAAATCCTGCATGATGGCCACCCAAGTTGGAGCTTGCACCGAATACCTTTGTGTGAGATCGTTAGATGCGATCGGCGCGCTAGGTTCTCCCCACTCAGCTTGAAATTCCCAACCCCAGCGATGTCCAACATCAGCTAAAGCCAGCAAATCTCCCAATTCCGTTGCATCCAAAGTGATTTTGGCAGAAACCGTAAAATCTGCAAATCTCACCCCAGAAATTCTGTTGTATTCAAAAATCACATCTTGAGCTGTTTGTCCAGAAATCCACTGCAAGTTCGGCAAAGACTTAACCCAATCAGCAAAAATTTCAGCACCGATGCGGGGATCGTAAGTAAAAAAACTGACCCAGCCCCAATCCAAACCTCCCGGTTGTCGCTGCTGGAGTTCCCGGAGAAACGCGCCCCACAAACCAGTCTGAAATGCTGCTAATTCGTTGCCGTCGGGAGCACAAACGCCGGCCGAAGTCAGCATTCCTCCCAGCCAGGGGAATTCGCTGACTAAAATAGTTTTGGCACCTCGGCGGGCTGCTTGGACTGCTGCTGAAGTGCCGCCGGTGCCGCCACCAACTACTAAAACATCTGCTTTTAAGACGGGAAACATAGGCAATAGGATTGGAGATTGGAGATTTGGGATTGTTCAAGGCTTATGTAGGCGAGCCGTGCCGTGAATATACGGATATATGTTAAACACTTGTGATAATTACCAGCAATTCGTGCCGTGAATATACGGATATATTTTAAACACTTGTGATAATATCAAATGTTGAGTACCGTTAATCTACGGATATATGCTCGATGTTTGTAATAATTCTAAGTGTTCAATGCCGTAAATATACTGTTAGATCTTCGAGGTTTGCGATCGATCGCGACTTTGAATTGAATTTGTTAAGTCTTTACAAAGAATATATCGTAAATTATGTGACTGCCGGGCATTTGTGTGGTGAGATGACCGCAGAACTCGCAAATTTTGAGTCCTCATTTTTCGCAGGCAAATCTTATCAAGATGACACCGCAAACCACGATAAGATAGAAAAGGGAGAATAGATATAGAAAATTTTACATTCTATAATTTCCCAGTTACTTATTAATGGTTGAAAATGGAAAAAGGTTTTATTTTGTGGCTTACCGGACTCAGCGGTTCTGGCAAGACAACTATCAGCAAAGCTCTCGAACCAGAATTGAAGACCCGAGGCTGCAAAGTTGAAATATTGGATGGAGATGTCGTTCGCACCAACTTGTCAAAAGGCTTGGGATTTAGCAAAGAAGACCGAGATACTAATATTCGGCGGATTGGATTTGTCGCAAACCTACTCAGCCGCAATGGAGTTGTGGCAATCACGGCAGCTATTAGCCCCTACAGAGCTATTCGCGACGAAATTAGAGCAATGGAGCCAAATTTTGTTGAGGTGTATGTCAAAGCGCCGTTAGAAGTGTGCGAAGTTCGAGATGTCAAAGGGCTGTACGCTAAGGTCAGAGCAGGAGAGATTAAGGGTTTTACGGGCATTGACGATGCTTATGAAGCACCCCTCAATCCCGAGATTGTTTGTTGCACAGACGAGGAAAGTTTGGAAGATAGTGTCAAAAAAGTTCTGAGCAAGTTGGAACAGTTGGGTTACATTTAATGTTGGCGGGGTAGGAAGAGGATAGGGGCAAAAAGCGATGGTGGTGAACAGTTCTTCGCGCGGCGCGCAACTTGAGAAAAAACCTCACCCTGCGGTTGTCTTGGCAAAAAGGAAAAGGGGAGATTTTCTCCCTTATCTTTGCAGGAAAGGGTCTGAGGGAGAGGTTTTCAGCACAATCTGCAAACAGGTTTATGGCGTAAGTAATGCAGTCAAAAATTTAATTTTCCAAAGTTTAACTGTGTCAGTGCTGGCGGCGACTGTGGGTTCATCTGCCGCGGTGGCCCAGTTTTTGCCTCCTCCTCCTCCTTCTCCTCCTTCTCCTCCTCCTTCCCCTTCTTATCCTCCTCTTCCTTCTTTTTCTCCTCTTCCTCCTCCTCCTGCTTCGGGTTCGGGTTCTCCGATTCGCGTACCGGTACCGGCAGCGCCGGGATTTCCGTCAGTTCCAGCCAGTGCACCTTCGAGTGTACGATCGGAAGTTTACACTTTGGGCGCGGGCGATCGCATTCAAATGGACATTTTCAACGTCCCAGAATACAGCGGCCCCAACGGTCAACACCAAGTACAGGCTGACGGTTCCCTGAGTTTGCCCTTAATTGGCAGCCTATCAGTGGCTGGAATGACCTTACAACAAGCTTCTAATGCTGTCAAGGAACGATACGGCAAATACCTCAAACGTCCTTGGATTACGCTGAAACTGCTGGCTGCGCGTCCTTTGCAAATTGCGATCGCAGGCGAAATCAACCGCCCCGGAGCCTATACAATATCTTCAGCAGCAGGCCCTGGAGGCACCTCAGAGCAAATAGGCACTCAAATGCCCACAATATCGCGGGCGCTGCGACTGGCGGGCGGAATTACCCAGTCAGCAGACGTGCGGCAAATCAAAATCCGCCGCCCCCAGCGCAACGCAGCAGAACAAATTATCAGTGTGGATTTGTGGGAATTATTGCAAAACGGCGATTTGCGCGCCGATATGACTTTGCGCGACGGCGACACAATATTTATTCCCACTGTAACTAGCCTCAACCGCCAAGAAGCACCGACTTTAGCAGTAGCTAACATTACCGGGCAAAGCACTCAACCAATTAATATTGCTGTAGTGGGCGAAGTAACTCGACCCGGTACTTATACTCTGGCAAAAGAGCTTCAAAGTAGGTTACAAGAGAATGAATCGGGTGCAGATTCTGGTTTGTTTGCTGCTAAGGAAACTCCCGGTGGAGGGGAAAATGTTTTGCAGCAAACTGTAACTAGGGCTATTAAAATGGCGGGCGGCATTACGCCGGTAGCTGATATCAGACAAATACAAGTTCGCCGCCTGACGCGGGCGGGCACCGAACAAATTATTAATGTGAATTTGTGGCAACTTTTGGAAGCAGGAGATGTATCCCAAGATTTAACACTGCAACAGGGAGATACGGTAATCGTGCCCAAAGCCGAAAATCTCAATGCACTCGAAGGCGCACAAGTGGCTACTTCTAATTTTTCACCGGATTCGATTAAGGTTAGTCTGGTGGGAGAAATCGTCAAACCGGGGTCTTTTGCATTGCAGCCCAACACTACTTTAAATCAAGCGCTGGTAGCAGCGGGAGGTTTTAATAAATCGCGGGCAGAAATGGATTCGGTGGATTTAATTCGCCTCAATCCTAACGGCACTGTTTCGCGGCTAAGTGTTAAGGTGAATTTTTCTGCAACCGCCAATGAGGAAAGTAATCCCAAACTGCAAAATAATGATGTAATTATGGTAAGGCGATCGGGTCGCGCTGCGTTCTCGGATAATGTAGGTGGCACTCTCGCTCCTTTCAGTCCACTGTTGGGAATTTTCCGGTTGTTCAATATTTTTCGATGATTTCAATAGACTAGCCCTAAGACCAATTTTTTATGAGGCTGCATAGAATTCCGATCCCCCCTAACCCCCCTTGATAAGGGGGGGACAAGATTCTTCTCAAAGTCCCCCTTAATAAGGGGGATTTAGGGGGATCGGAATATGTGCAACTTCACATTAAATTGGTATAAGACCTCATCAACCCGGTTTCTACAAAAAAAATTAGTTGGTAGCGATATCTCTAGTCAGAAACCGGGTTAATGAAACTGCGCCAGCATTACAAACGTTTAAACTAATAAGTTGTAGCAATCAAATGAAACCAGGTAAAAAATCTTCAATAGCACTGTTTAATCACAATAAAAAAATCCTTGGACAGCAAAAGTTATCTTCCGTACTTTATGATGAAGAGCAGTTTTTCGGCAGGGAAAATACAGAAGAACCGTTAAGTTTTTGGGAAGTTTGCCGCAGTCGTTCGTTCTTAGTTATCGGCGTAGCAGCGGCGGTGACAACCGGAGTTTTTGCCTGGACTCTAACTCAAAAAAGCGAGTATGAAGGACGCTTTCAATTATTAGTAGAAACCCCTGTTACGCAAAACACTTTAGCAAAAGTCTACTCCGGGGAGCTGAAACTACAACCAGCGAGTCCCGCGACGCCAGAAAATCCAGGTTTTGACTACGAATCGCAAATTCAAGTTTTGCAAAGCCCGCAAGTAATGTCGCCAATTATCAAACAGTTGCGAGCGAAGTATCCAGAAATAAATTACAACTATCTTTTGAACGAAAAAGCAGATAATCTGCCATATTCTCAGGGAACTAGGCTGTCAATCAATCGCTTCAAAAATACCAAAATTATCGAAGTTAGATATCGGGATTTCGATCCGAAAAAAATTCAGTTTGTTTTGGAAAAAGTTGCCCTAGGCTACCGCAACTACAGCGTGCAAGATACCAAAACTCAAATTAGCCAGAGTTTGGATTTTGTGAAATCCAAAATTCCCAACCAGCAAAAGCGCCAACAAGCTCTGCAAACAGAAATTCAAAAGTTGCGGCAGCAGTACAATTTCATTGATCCGCAAATTCAAACCCAACAACTCGCGCAGCAAATCAGCCAACTTCAAACGCAAAGATTGGACGCGCAAACGCAGCTTAACCAGCAAAGATTGCTCTATATTAACCTGCAAAATCAGCTCGGATTAAACCAGCAACAAGCGCTGATGGCTTCGGCGCTGAGTCAAGCTCCCCGCTATCAAGGAATGCTAACTCAATTGCAGCAATTGGAAGGACAAATTGCGATTAATTCGGCGACATATACAGACCAAACTCCGCAAATGCAGTTGTTGCGAGAACAGCGCAAAAATCTGATTCCTTTGCTGAAGAAAGAAGCCCAACAGGTTCTGGGAACTGATTTGGCTAAGGTGAATTCGCAAGTGCTGGCTTTTCAAGATCCGGTGCGGATTAAGTTAATCGAACAGTTTATCGGTACTGCTAATTTAATTCAGATTTTGGGCGTGCGGAATCAAGTTTTGGAACAGGCTGCTAAGCAGTTGAATCAATATTCTCAAGGATTCCCGGTAATTTTTCGGCGCTATTCGGATTTGCAACGGGAGGCGGAGTTGACTAACAATACGCTGAATGGTTTGCTGGCAAAACAGCAAGCTTTGCAGCTTGAAGCTGTGGGTAAAAAAGAGGTGGCTTGGGAAGTTATTGCTAAGCCGGAAATTCCGCGCTACAAAAATGGCGAGTTGATGGCTGTTGCTCCGATTATGCCTTTGAATTTGGCTTTGGGGGGATTGGCTGGTTTGTTGTTTGGGATGCTGGCGGCGCAGTTGGCGGAACGGTTTAATAATAAAACTGTGTTCAATTCTCCTGAGGATGTCAAACATTCGATTCGGTTGCCTTTGTTGGGGGTAATTCCTGCTAGCGATAAAATTTTGAGACTGCCACCTGCTGAGGGAACTACGATTGATGTGGGAAGTTCGCCGGTGCCGACGGATGCTTTTCAAGAGGCTTTTCGATCGCTCAATGCTAATATTCGGTTGTTAAATGTTAATAGTCCGATCGCATCTTGTGTAATTACGTCTTGTCAAGTAGCTGACGGTAAGTCAACGGTGGCGGTAAATCTGGCACGGGCGGCGGCGGCAATGGGCCAGCAAGTGCTGTTGGTGGATGCGGATTTGCGGAGGCCGCAGGTGCACGAAATGCTGGGTTTGCCGAATTGGCAAGGCTTGCACAATGTAATTGCCGAGGATGTGGATGTCGAAGAGGTGATTTTGCGATCGCCCCGCGATGAAAACCTATTTGTGTTAACATCCGGGCCAGTGCCTCCCGATCCCACAAAGGTGCTGTCTTCCCGAAAAATGCAGCATTTAATGGCAGCTTTGGCAAGTCATTTTGACTTAGTTATTTACGATACTCCGCCGCTGTTGGGTTTGGCAGATGCGAATTTGTTGGCGGCTCATACTAACGGATTGATGCTAGTGGTGGGGCTGCATCAAACTGAGCGGGAGGCGCTGTTGTTGGCTTTTGAAGATTTGAAAATGGCGGGGATTCCGCTGTTGGGAATGGTGGCCAATAACGATAAAGGCAGCAGGTATTACTATCAGTCTTACGTGCAGAATTACATCGAGGAAAAGTCTGTTTAGGAGCGTGTAGTTACTCGTTATCAGGCTCTGCCTGGTAACGGAGATGCGGAGGCTCTGCCTCCATTGTCGATTCTCCCAGCCGAGGTAGAGCCTCTGAATATGGGTTAAGAGGCTCGGGTGCATCTGGCGCAAGGCAAATATATCCGTAGGGGCGAAGCATGACCGTAGTCAACATAAGATGATAACTAATAACTTATATGCGGTCATGCTTCTTCAGGCTTCAAAAACCAGATGCACCCAAGAGGCTCTGCCTGGGAAGCATTTGCCACTTCGATCGCCAACATAAACTTTAAAAACAAAATTTCTTAAGATTTGCAATTAATACTTTGCACTATAATTAAAAACAGAGAGATTTAAACAAATCCCGGCACTTGCAAATTAGCAATATCTAAAAGTATGGCTGGTAAATCCAAATTTTGTAATACATCAATACAACTCCCGAACTAGCTTCAAAACTATAAGGGAGTTTTGTATATTTTGAAACGGAGATAGAACAATGGGTATTTCTACTATCAACCCGGCAACGGGAGAAACGCTGAAAACTTTCGAGCCGATCGCAGATGAGGCCATAGAAGCTAAGCTGGCATTAGCACAGCAAGCTTTTAACAACTACCGCCACCAGCCGTTTGAGCAGCGAGCAATCTGGATGCAGAAAGCTGCGGATATCTTGGAGCGCGATCGCGAAATTTTCGCCCAAATGATGACGTTGGAAATGGGCAAAACGCTTAAATCGGCGATCGGCGAAGTGGAAAAATGCGCCTTAGTTTGCCGCTTTTACGCCAAAAATGCCGCCCAATTCATGGCAGACGTACCCGCAACCACCGACGCTAGCAGCAGCTTTGTCCGCTACCAACCGCTGGGCGCTATTTTAGCCGTCATGCCATGGAATTTCCCATTTTGGCAAGTTTTCCGGTTTGCAGCGCCGACGCTGATGGCGGGCAATGTGGGCTTGCTCAAACACGCTTCCAACGTGCCGCAGTGCGCTTTAAAAATAGAGGCAATTTTCACAGAAGCGGGCTTTCCCGAAGGCGTTTTTCAAACGTTGTTAGTGGGAGCCGATAAGGTAGCCGATCTCATTGCGGACGATCGCGTAAAAGCAGCAACTCTCACCGGTAGCGAACCAGCGGGTGAAAGTTTAGCAGCAAATGCGGGAAAAAATTTGAAAAAAGTAGTGCTGGAATTGGGAGGAAGTGACCCATTTATTGTAATGTCCAGCGCCGATTTACCATCCGCTTTATCAACTGCTGTCACATCCCGAATGCTCAATAGTGGCCAAACTTGCGTATCTGCTAAACGGTTTATTTTAGCAGAAGAAATCGCCGACGAATTCATCAAAGGATTTGTCGAAAAATTCGAGCAATTAAAAATAGGCGATCCGATGTTGCCCGAAACCGATATCGGCCCTTTAGCTACTCCCGCCATCCTCAAAGAATTAGACAATCAAGTGCAAGCCTGCATCAAATCGGGAGCAAAACTGCTGACAGGCGGTCGTGCTTTGTCAGAGAATGCCGGCAATTTCTACTTGCCAACTATTCTGACAGATATTCCCCTAGATGCTGCGGCGCGCCAACAAGAATTTTTCGGGCCCGTAGCCTTAGTATTTCGAGTTGCAGACATCGATGAGGCGATCGAACTAGCCAACAATACATCTTTTGGCTTAGCCGCGACAGCTTGGACTACAGTAAGCTCAGAAGGCGATCGATTTATTTCCGAACTAGAAGCAGGCGCCGTATTCATCAACGGCTTAGTAAAATCCGACCCCAGATTGCCCTTTGGCGGCATCAAACGCTCCGGTTACGGACGCGAATTGAGCATCCAAGGAATTCACGAATTTGTCAACATTAAAACAGTGTGGGTAAAATAAGTAAAGCTCGATCGGCTTCTTGCAAAAACCTCAATCCATCTGCGTTAATTCGCGTTGATCTGCGGTTAAAAATTCAACATTAGATTTTTGCAAGAAGTTGACTGAGGGCGGCTAAAAACTTTGTCAGCCTCAAAAGTTGTACAATAAATCCCAACCTTGTAAATTGTTTGAGAACAACAAATCCTGAGTAACCGAGGAAAAAACGGAAATGAACACAGCTCAACTCTTGGTCAAATGTTTAGAAAACGAAGGCGTAGAATACGTCTTCGGACTTCCCGGAGAAGAAAATTTAGAAGTTTTAGAAGCCCTAAGACACTCTTCAATTAAATTTATTACTACTCGCCACGAACAAGGCGCCGCTTTCATGGCAGACGTTTACGGCCGCCTTACCGGCAAAGCAGGCGTTTGCTTGTCCACCTTGGGCCCCGGCGCAACTAACTTAATTACAGGTGTTGCTGATGCGAATTTAGACGGCGCTCCTCTAGTAGCAATTACCGGACAAGTCGGCACGGATAGAATGCACATAGAATCGCACCAATATTTGGACTTGGTGGCTATGTTTGCTCCGGTTACTAAGTGGAATGCTCAAATTGTCCGCCCCAGTACGACATCAGAAATTGTCCGCAAAGCCTTTAAAGTAGCTCAGAGTGAAAAACCGGGAGCAGTTCACATTGACTTGCCCGAAAACATCGCAGCAATGCCTGTCGAAGGAGAGCCGCTCACTAAAGATAACCGCGAAAAAACTTTTGGTGCTTACCAAAGTCTGAATAAAGCTGCTGTGGCAATTTCCAAGGCGAAAAGTCCTTTGCTTTTAGTAGGAAATGGCACGATTCGGGCTAATGCTAGCGATGCTTTGACAGAATTTGCGACTCGATTAAATATTCCCGTCGCTAATACTTTTATGGGCAAAGGCGTAATTCCTTACACTCATCCTTTGGCACTTTGGACGACGGGATTGCAAAAACGGGATTACATTAGCTGTGCTTTTGAAGAAACGGATTTAGTGATTGCTGTTGGCTACGATTTAATTGAATATTCCCCGAAAAAGTGGAATCCTGACGGCAAAATTCCGATTATTCACGTAGGAGCTCTGCCAGCAGAAGTTGATAGCAGTTATATTCCTGTTGTAGAAGTTGTGGGGGATATTTCGGATTCGCTCAATGAAATTTTGCAGCGTGCCGATCGCATGGAGAAGACTGATCCTTTTGCTAAGCAATTGCGGGCAGATATTCGCGCTGGGTACGAACAATATGCTAAGGATGATGGTTTCCCGATCAAGCCACAAAAACTGATTTACGATTTGCGGCAAGTGCTGGGCCCGGAAGATATTCTCATATCTGATGTGGGGGCTCACAAAATGTGGATCGCGCGGCACTATCATTGCGATCGCCCGAATACCTGTTTAATCTCCAACGGATTTGCTGCGATGGGGATTGCGATTCCCGGTGCGGTGGCGGCAAAACTCGTTTATCCCGATCGCAAAGTAGTAGCAGCCACCGGCGACGGCGGTTTTATGATGAACTCTCAAGAGTTAGAAACTGCGTTGCGCGTCGGTACTAATTTTGTCACTCTCATCTTTAATGACGGCGGCTACGGGTTAATTGAATGGAAGCAGGAAGATCACTTTGGTCATTCACATTTCGTCAAATTTGGCAATCCCGATTTTGTAAAATATGCCGAAAGTATGGGTTTAAAAGGCTATCGCGTGGAATCCGCCACCGATTTTATTCCTATCCTGAAGGAAGCGCTGGCTCAAGATGTTCCCTGCGTGATTGACTGCCCGGTAGACTATCGGGAAAATGCTCGTTTCAGTCAATTATCTGACGATATGAGTTGCAATATCTAAGTTAGGAAACTGGCTTTTTTGCGATCGCCTAAATCAACATGGTTCACTTACCTGAAATCCTCTGTATTTCGGGTAAGGAACACTGTTCGATTCAACAACAGATTGGTACACCAATACTCCGGACAGTTCTTGGAACGATACTACAAGCTTTACAGGCAAGTCAGGGGTGGACATGACTTTGATTTAATTATCCACAGTGGCTCAAAGTCATAGAGGATAAGTCATTGGGCCATAGAAAAACTGTCCGAAGTATTGATATATTTGTTTACGGAATAAATAACCTACCTGCTCCCATATAGTCTTGGATATCGATCGCTATTTCTACAAGCTTTTCAACACAACGCTCTCGATAATCATATTCGTTAACCCGATCCGGATCGCCAATCGTGATAATGGGAAATGAAGTTGGCTCATTTTCTTCCCGCATCACCTGTTCCAGAGAATCTTCACCCTTTGCATTACGGTTTGCTGTCAATAAAAGCATCTGATTAGATTGAGCCAATCGCCAAACAACTCGATCGTCGCTATTAGACGCTAAGCCAATATCTTGAAATGTCACTAACCGAATGGGAGCAATATCTAACCACCCTCCTGCCACCAGACTTCCAGAAAGCAAGAGAGCTTGCCGATTCAAATTGTAGTCAGCCAGAATCATCATTGCTTTGTTGCTTCCCGCTGCACTTTGCGTTGCTGAAGTTTGACTCGCGCAGCTTCATATTCAGAGCGAGGGGGAGTTGCAGCTATGCGAGCAAAGCGTTCGCGGTTGCGTTCTTCCCAATACTGGCGAGTTTCTTCGGCTGATTTCAAAACTTCTTGATACTCAGCTTCTACATCTGTCTGGTGCGCCTCAATGTAGGAAATGGCAGCGCCCAACTGCTCATCCGTAAGGTTAAATACATCGCGAATGAATTTAGGGGGATAGTGGGCTTTGAGATGATCTATTACATCATAAAGAGTTATGCGTGTTCCCGCGATCGTAAGCCCCCTTTCTGTGCGGACAATAGTCACTTTTTCATTAGGATTCGGATTAGGATTTAATACTGTGGCATCCATCTGTTTTTTCCGGTTGGTTATAATATTTGGCATTTTAACCCATTGTTTTTCAAACATCAAATTCTTTTGGCAATGCTTTCAAGAGATGTCAGCCGTTCATAAACCACATTTTTTAAATAAGTCGGGATTATAGCCTTGACCAATCATTCAAGGCTGCGATCGCAACTTAACTCAACTCTCAATACATATCAACTCGGAAAAATATTATTGCCAAGAAAACCACTCTATGGTATACTAGAAGATTGTGAATATTAATCAAAAGTAAAGTAACAAGACGGGAGAAATCGAAATGACACAGCAAACCCTGCACGGAACCAGCCGCAAAAGAAAAAGAACATCCGGTTTTCGCGCCAGAATGCGTACCGCAACTGGTCGATTGGTAATCAAAGCACGCCGCAGCAAAGGTCGTCACCGCCTCGCAGTCTAGCACGGCCCAAGAATGAGCCCGATCGCACGCAGCCACCATGTTGCCCCTGACAAACCGACTCAAGCACCGAAAAGACTTCAGCGCCGTTTACCGCAAGGGAATCCGCCGCAACTCCGCTCATTTCAGCTTAAGAGCTCTACGCAAACCCAAAAGCGTCGAGATTGGCAAACCCACAGCCGATAAATCCTTGCAACCGAGTCGCACAGGCATTTCTATCAGCTTGAAAGTCAGCAAGCGCGCTGTAGTCCGCAACCGGATCAAGCGCCAGATTCGCGCCGCTTTGCGACAGCTATTGCCCCGATTAAAATTCGGATGGGATTTAGTAATTGTGGTGCGTCCGATCGCACAAGAGTGCAATTATGCAGAAATTCTGCAAGAATTAGAGCAGTTGTTGGTAGAAGCCGAGGTACTAGATGGGAATTCGAGAGGAAGTATATTATGAAGGCGGCCCCGCGCTGGGAGACTTGATTATCAACTTACTCCTGGGGCTGACTGTCGTGGGAATCCCCCTCGCAGTAGGAGCAATTGTTCGGGCTCTGTGGCTGCGCTACCGGATCACCAACCGCCGAGTGTCCGTAACTAGCGGTTGGATGGGGGGCGATCGCATCGACGTTATCTACTCAGATATAGTCAAAATTGTCACAGTACCTCGGGGTTTCGGGACTTACGGAGACATGGTGCTGACCATGAAAAATGGCAGCCGCTTGGAACTGCGATCGATTCCGAAATTTCGAGCAGTCTATGACTACATTAACGAAAAACTGCCCGCAGCAGCTCAAAAAGCCAACGCAGCAGCAAAAGCTAAATAACCGAAAGGCTTTTACCCTGATTTGAAGGCGAAATCTGTCGATTTTCCATTTTTTGATTTGAGATTTACTCCACAGATGAATCTGCCAGGTTGAACTCTTAGTCTAAAATTTGGGGATATTTATGACGATTGTCGGGCGTTTGCGTGCGTTTTTTGGGTGAAGTCAGCGCGAGTATTGGCTTTAGTCATTACAAAAATCTGGTAGCGGGCGGTCGATCGACAGGCAATGTCCTAAGATAGAGACAAAAGCCTAAAAGTTGAGACGGCCCGCATTCAGCGGGTAAAAATAGTTCTCAACAGTAAACTAAGAGCACCTAAATTAACTCAAAGCGAATGGATTTTGGTATCTCGTTTCTCTCCAACAACCTAATGCTGCCGATCCTAGATTTTTTCTACGGGATCGTGCCAAGCTACGGTTTAGCGATCGTAGCTCTGACGCTCGTGATTCGCTTTGCTCTCTATCCTCTAAATGCAGGCTCTCTTCGCAATATGCGGCGCATGAAAGTAGCGCAGCCGTTGATGAAAGAGCGAGTAGATCAAATTCAAAAACTGTATAAAGAAAATCCTGCCAAACAGCAGGAGGAAATGAGCAAAGTATACAAAGAATTTGGCAATCCTCTAGCAGGATGCTTCCCGTTGGTGCTGCAAATGCCGGTGCTGTTTGCACTGTTTGCAACGCTGAGGGGTTCGCCTTTTTCTGACGTAAATTACAGCGTCAACGTCCAAGTTTTGCCGAAAGAACAAATCGAAACTGTTCAACCGCAAGCCTTTGCTACGCCACCACAAAATATTTACGTGACGGGTACATTTCACGCTCCAGTTGTGGGCGTGATTCCAGCAGGTGACAAACTCGGAGTCGGCGATACAACCAAGGTTGAATTTAAGACCCCAGACGGTAAACCTCTCCAAGCTCTAGCGGCAGAAAATAAGAGCGAAATTGACTTTGTTCCCAGTTGGAAAGTCATCAAAGGCGAAGAATTCGTCAAGGTAGACGAACAGGGCAACATCGTGGCTTTAGCGACCGGTGAAGCCACAGTTCAAGGCACAATCCCCGGATTGGCTACCAACAAAGGATTCCTGTTTATCGAAGCTCTAGGCCGCGTGGGCGCGATCGACCCAGACGGCACAATCCACTGGGATATTTTGGTGATGATCCTCGGCTTCGGTATCAGTTTGTATATCAACCAAACTCTTTCGGGACAAGCACAAGGGCCAAACGACAATCCCCAACAGGCTACAGTCAACAAACTGACGCCAGTGATATTTTCGGGGATGTTTTTGTTCTTCCCGCTGCCCGCCGGCGTGTTGATGTATATGCTGATTGCTAACATCTTCCAAACAGTTCAATCGTTTATTTTGTCTAGAGAACCGCTGCCCGAAAATCTCCAAAAAATCGTGGACGAAGCAGAAGCGAAAACAAAAAAAGAACAGGGATTAGATGCACTTCCCTTTGAGCCGGGCCGTTCTAAGAAAAAGGCTTGATTGTTAAAATGAAAGAATCAGAAATGCAGCGCGGACAGCAATGGTTAGAAGAATTGCTAAAACTGTCCGCAATTCCCTCAACAGTGGTAAGCCAACAGCAAGATGATTGCTATTGGATGACAATAGATGAAAGCAATCTGACACCCGAACAAGTTGCTATCTTAATCGGCCCAGACGGTAATGTACTAGATGCGATTCAGTACCTCTGCAACACAGTTGCGAACATCGCTCACGAATCAGATGAACCCATTGCTTATACAGTCGAACTGAACGGCTATCGCATCCGCCGACAAGCAGAACTGCGATCGATGGCAGAGTACGCAGCAGATCAAGCGCGATCGACTGGAGGGGAAGTTGAACTCAAATCGCTGTCTTCGGCAGAACGCCGTCAAGTACACAGTTTTTTGAGCGAATGTGAGGATATAGAAACTTACAGTCAAGGCCAAGATGCCGATCGGCGTTTGGTAGTGCGACTGCGCTGACGGTAACAAGGAAAAAAGAAAAAAGGAAAAAGGAAAAAGCCAAAAAAGAGCTATTCCTTTTGACTTTTAACTTTTTACCCGCCCAAAAACAAGTACAAGCCCCGATGCCAAAAGTAGATATCCGAAAATTTTAGAATCGTGTTTAAGCTCCCAGATTCATCTGTGAAATAAATCTAAAATCTAAAATCTAAAATCTAAAATCGACTGGCTTGTGACTTGAGACGAGGATAATAAAACGGCGAAAGATGATTATGGAGACAATTTATATCCCTCACCTACTCGCAAAAACCGAGCGGAAAGAGGTCATTGATTTTGAAGAAATTATCCCCGATTTAGCAACTCTGACTCCCGTGCGGGGGCGGCTGCAAGTTACTCACAAAGGTAATTTTCTTGATGTGAAGGCGAAAGCTGAAACAATTGTGACTCTTAGCTGTCATAGATGCCTAAAACAATACAATCACCGTTTAAAAATCCAATCATCGGAAATAATTTGGCTCGAAGAAAAAGTGAGCGATCCTGATGCAAGTTCAGGAGAATTTGAAGTGGATTTAGAAGATTTAGTGGAAAATTTATCTCCCACAGGCTATTTCTCTCCGAGTGATTGGGTGTACCAACAAATGTGCTTGGAACTGCCGCACAAACAGCTATGCGATGTTGAATGTCCGGGAATAGATTTAAATGAGGATGATGCAGAAGAGGCAGAAAGTTCAGAAACAGTCTCTGACAGTCGCTGGGCGTCTCTGGCAGTTGGCAGTTGGCAGTTGGCAGTTGGCAGTTGGCAGTTGGCAGTTGGCAGTTGGCAGTTGGCAGTTGGCAGTTGGCAGTTGGCAGTTGGCAGTTGCTAATACCAATTTAAAAAATTATTGCTACAATCCTCAATCTTATTCTTATACCAATTTAAAAGTCCCAGCTACCCGCGCCGGATACGGCTCCATGCCGTGTGCCTTGTGCCTACAGATATCATCATCGCGCCTACAACAATCTATATGTAGCCATACTTTTCAGAATTGGGAGAACAACGAATAACTGTGCAATAACCAGGGCAAAAAAATCACACCAGCTAACTAATGACTAATGACTGCTGACTGCTGAGGGCGGGCACGCACCATCCACCGCCCCTACCAACTACCAACTGACAACTGACAACTGACAACTGACAACTGACAAATGACTATTTTTAGCGACGAGTTTGAACTGCTGCTACGATCGCGCTACCCCCTAATCTACATTCCCACACGGGAAGAAGAGCGCGTCGAAGTCGCGATCGCCCAATGCGCCAAAAAACAGGGTTCTCGCGCCGTCTACATCTGGGATTTTGTAGATGGCTATCAAGGCAATCCCAACGATGCGGGTTTTGGCAAGCGCAACCCGCTACAAGCTTTAGAGTTTCTTGAAAAATTGCCGGCATCCGCACCAGCAATCTTTATTTTGCGAGACTTTCAGCGCTTTTTAGAAGATGTCTCAATTTCCAGAAAGTTGCGAAATTTGGCGAGACTCCTCAAATCTGTACCCAAAAATATAGTCATCGTATCTCCGATAACTTCGATCCCCGAAGACCTCAGCGAAGTAATCACAGTTTTGGAGTTTCCACTGCCTGCGGCGGCGGAAATCAAAATTGAGGTGGAAAGGCTGTTAGGCGCTACCGGACAAGCCATAGAAGGGCGTTTGCTGGACGAAACGGTGCGCTCCTGTCAAGGTCTGTCGATCGAACGAATCCGCCGAGTTTTAGCAAAGGCGATCGCCACCAGAGGCGAACTGCATCCCGACGACGCCGAACTGATTTTAGAAGAAAAACGCCAAACCATCCGCCAAACTCAAATTCTCGATTTTTACCCAGCCCGCGAAAACATCTCCGATATCGGCGGTTTGGACAATCTCAAAGAATGGCTGCTGCGGCGCGGTGGTGCTTTTTCCGATCGCGCCCGCCAATACGGTTTGCCGCATCCCAGAGGCTTGTTATTAGTCGGAATTCAAGGCACCGGCAAATCCTTAACTGCAAAGGCGATCGCTCACCACTGGCATTTGCCCTTGCTGCGGTTGGATGTCGGGCGCTTGTTTGCCGGATTAGTCGGGGAATCGGAATCGCGCACCAGACAAATGATTCAGCTAGCGGAAGCTTTGGCGCCCTGCGTGCTGTGGATTGACGAGATTGACAAAGCTTTTTCGGGATTGGATGGTAAAGGCGATTCGGGGACAACCAGCCGCGTGTTCGGAACTTTTATTACTTGGTTGGGCGAAAAAACTTCACCGGTGTTTGTCGTCGCCACGGCGAACAACATCCAGTCTTTACCGCCGGAAATGCTGAGAAAAGGCAGGTTTGACGAAATATTTTTTGTAGGTTTGCCAAGTCAGGAGGAACGGCGGGCGATTTTTGAGGTACATTTGTTGCGGTTGCGATCGCACAGCATCAAAAACTACGATCTAGAGCGCTTGGCTTACGAAACTCCAGATTTTTCAGGAGCCGAAATCGAGCAAACTTTGATTGAAGCAATGCACATTGGGTTTAGCCAAAATCGAGACTTTACCACAGATGATATTTTAGAATCAGCTAGTCAGATGGTGCCGTTAGCCCGAACAGCGAGCGAGCAAATCCAATTTTTGCAAGATTGGGCGGCGGCGGGTAAAGCTCGCCTTGCTTCGAGATACGGCAGTTTGAGCCGCCGGATTCAAGGATAGTCGATCGAAAACATTGTGCAGAAAGCATTCGGGAGCATCTTAGTTTTGCATTTATAGTGCTGTCGAGAACTCGCGTGGGTTTATAAGCACGCGAGCGGGGACGCTCGCACTACAATAAAAAATGCTTCTTGTAAAACTGAGATGCTCCCAAGCATTCGGCCTTCGCCCGAAGCTGAAATTTCCCTCCCAGCGTCTATCCCATCGAACCCAAATTTCCCCATTCGCTCTTCCTTGTTCCTTCGGTCAACTGTCAACTGTCAACCCTTCTCTTTCGCAAGCTGTCAACTGTCAACTGTCAACTGTCAACTGTCAACTGTCAACTGTCAACTGTCAACTGTCAACTGTCAACTGTCAACTGTCAACTCTTCCGCCCTATGAACAGTATATATAGCGTTTTCAAGTTTTTAGTGGGTTTTCTGCTAGCGATCGTGCTGATGGCAGGCGCTAGCGTGGCGGCTGCACTTTACTTTGCCGCTAAGCTAACTACTGTGCCCGACAGACCTGTTTTTCCCAACGACAAAACAGCAGCTCAGATTGCCGGTGCTGGGGCGAAGTCAACAGCCAAGGCCAGCCCAGTGTCTACGTCTAGCGATGCTGCGTCTGGCGATGCTGCGTCTGAGAAACCCCTGGAACCGGGAGCTTACCGAGCTCTGGTAACTCAGCCGATCGGCTTAATTCTTCGGGATAGTGGCAACCGAGACTCAAACCGCATTGGCGGTGTAGGTTATAAGGAAAAAGTTGTGGTTTTGGAAGATTCGCCGGACAAAGAGTGGCAGCGAATTCGAGTTGAGGATGGCAATCGCGAAGGTTGGGTCAAGGGCGGCAATACTGAAAAAGTTGAAGGCGAATAGGAGCGATCGCAGCAGGTTGTTCACCAACGCCTGGTTTTTTCCTGTCTTTTGCCTCAAATAGTGAGATACATATTTATAGGAATAAGTCAAGTTAAATTTATTTGCGATATTACCAAGTCTCAGAAACCGGGTTTCTTGTCGCGGGTTGGTGGTGAAAGCGTAGGTTTTTCGTCAAGAAACCCGGTTTCTTGGGTTTTTGTGCGAGTCGTGGGTATTTAGGGTTGTAATCTGAGATGCTGAGACTGTGGGTGCGATCGCCCCGAAAAACTCCTCAATTTGCCATAAAGCTCACCAGAGAAAAGGTTTCAATAGCTAAAACTCAACAGAAAAACTCATTAATAACATATAGCCTTTCGAGCTCCCATATGAGGTACTATCCGGCATAGGGCTCCGTGGGCTCCGTGGGCTCCGTGGGCTCCGTGGGCTCCGTGGGCATACCTCACCACGCTTGAGAACCGCTATAAGTAGAAATTATGTTATTAATGAGAGTTATGTTAAGAAACTTAGCAAAATTTTAAGCTTAGTTGCAAATCGTAGGCTTTTGTCACCGCAGTAGAGGCAAGAATGGTAGCTTAGATAACAAGATCTAAGTTTTCAGCTTGACAGCTATCAACCATAAAAAATATGTACGACAAACGTCCAGATCGAGATTTGGCGACTGCTGCTGTAACTGCGGCTTTAGGAGCTGGGGTGGTCACTTCTTTTGCAGTCAGCAGAGGGCAAAACCCTCTGGTAGCCTTAGCAATTACTGTTTTTGCAGCGGGAGTAGCTTTAATTTGCGATCGGTTCGGCTTAATTTAAGTGAATGTCCGATTTTTACAGATTAGTTAACGAATAACATCCCCATCCTGTTTGCAACTAGCAAGGGTGGGGTTTTTTAATCGATCGTCAACAACTCATATTTTTTTCTCATACAAATTTTAATTTTTAGCCAATAATACCCAAAAACTGGTCATTTTTCCCTCATCAAGGCTAAGATGTGGCTGCAAACTATTTTCCTGACACTCGCGTCTCTCTAAACAGCGATGCTATCTTGGTTGTTCCCTGTAATTATTTTTGAAGGCAAATTCTTTTTCAGAAACGGGTGCTGCGTGCAAACAGGTAAACATTAGCCTTGATAGCTCCAGGGCCGCTCAAAGCTCAGCTTGAGTTTGCTCGTACATCACAGCCACAATTTCACACTAAAAATTTATGGAATCCCTCGCCTACCTCGAACTTGCTCTTGTTTGCGAAGCACCCGCACAAGAGTCGAAAATTTTTGATACGCCCAAGTGGCAAAACCTATCGACTCAGACTTATGTCCGTTTGTTGTCTCTGGCTTTGATGCTGTCGGTTTTGAATGCAGCCGGTTCGGCTTTTGCTCAAATAGATCCAGGAAATCCCAATTTGCGCTCTGTTCAAGACAGATTGCGGGATCTTGGCTATTTTCCTAGATCTTCTACTGGTCAGCTCGGCCCGGTAACAAAACAAGCTCTGACTAACTTTCAACGAGACTATCAACTGTCGCTGACTGGTAAGCCCGATCGATCTACGGTGATAGCGCTCAACAGTTTAGACGAGGACGATCGATCTTTTAAAACAACTTATACAAACTATAGCTATAACGAGCTGCGTTATGGAGACTCGGGTGCAGATGTTACCGCTCTCCAGCGCAGGTTGAAAGAGCTAGGCTACTTCAACACGCATCCCACAGGGAGTTTTCGCGAAATTACTCTCAATGCGGTGAGATACTTCCAGCGCATTAATCGACTGCGGGTGACTGGAGTTGCTGACAGGCAAACTTTAGCCTTGCTGTTTGCTTCCACCAGGCCAACTCCCCCCGTTACTCCTCCTGATATTTCGGAAAATGGCGGTTGCAAGGGGCTGCGGTTCGGCGACAGAGGGGCGACGGTAGACTTGATCCAGCGGCAGTTAAAAGCTTTAGGCTATTTTGAGGGCGGCATTGACGGCAAGTTTCGCGAACGCACTCTCTACGCTGTGACTCGTTTTCAGCAAGATTTCAATCTGGTTTCTGACGGCTGCGCTGACACTGCTACTTTGATGGCGATAGATGCCCAGATGAGGGAAGCTGAAATTACTTTATATCCAGGAGAAAATGACGATCAGAGTAATAATGCTGGAGATTTTCTGGATTTGGGCGACACAGGTCGAGAAGTAGAATTGTTGCAGCGGCGGCTGCAACAATTGGGTTATTACAGGAGCCAGATTCACGGTTGGTTCGATCGACCAACTCAAGAAGCTTTGATCGGATTTCAGAGAGATAGCGGGCTGTCCGGGACTGGCACAGTAGATCGCAGCACTCGATCGGCTTTGAGACAAGGCAACAGGCAGGCGGCAAAGCCACAGCAGCCCGTCGCAACGGGTTTGCGGCGGGGGGATACTGGGCCTGGTGTCCGACAGCTTCAGTCTGCGCTCAGAAGTCTGGGAAAAAACCCTGGCCCGGTGAATGGAGTATTTGGAGCCGAGACTGAGTGGGCGGTATTGTCGTTTCAACAGGAACACAATTTGTCACCGGCGACAGGTATTGCAACTCCGACAACTTTGGCTGCAATCCAAAACCGATTAGCTGGGCGGTTGGCTGTTCCTGCTGTGCCGATTAGCAGCAGTGTCAATTCTCGATCGAGCATTCAGCAATTACAAACGCGGCTGCAAGGCCTCGGCTTTTACACGGGTTCCGTCACCGGAGTTTTGGATGCTCCGACGAAAGACGCGCTCGATCGAGCTCAGCGCAGTTACGGGGTGAGCAGCAAGGATTTGTTGAGCCAAACTTTTTAGCAGCGGACTTGCGGGTGTTACGTCAAAGCCATCGGGTTTCTGGTTTCCGACTCATTCTGGAAATGATATATTTTCCTTCAGAAACCCGGTTTCGGCGTAACTGCGAATCACACTTGCGCCGAGTTTCGTTAATAATTCTAACCAGCCGTACTTGAAATGCGAAAATAGTGTATTCTCACTCGATTGCATCAGGGGCACTGTTGCCATTCTGAGCGATCGACCTCGGACAAGACCAATTGCTGGAAACCAAAGACGGCCATCCCATCCGCAAAGCTTCATGGCACACCGTATGAATCGTTAACTGGCAGTCTAGCAGGTGCAACCCAGACTTTTCAGCTTGTTTCATGCCAATTTTCAAAATCGAATCGTTGTTAAATTCGATCGTTCTGTTGCACTGAACGCAGACTAGATGGTGGTGGTGGTGCGGATAAGGCTGGTTTATTTCATAGTGTTTGTGACCTTCAGCTAGTTCGAGTTCGCGGAGCAGGCTCATCCTTGCCATTAACTTTAAAGTTCGGTAAATGGTGGACAAGCTAATGTTTTCACCGCGATTTTTTAACAAAGTGTACAAATCCTCCGCGCTCAGGTGGTTGCCTTTGGGGAGGTTCTGAAACACGTGCAAGATGGTTTCCCGTTGGGGAGTCATCCGCCAGCCTTTGTCATTGAGTTCGGATTTGAATGAGGACGCGGTGTAAAGTGCCATAGTGACCCTCTCAAGAAAGTCTGCCTATTGACAATCATACACAGCGATCGAGATATTTTGCAAATATCGGAGCTTATTGAAAAAAGCTTGGGGTAAAAATTTAGTTTTTGATAATTTTTGACGGCACACATACCATAAAGCCTTAGAGTAACCCATAATTGGAGTAAATTGGAATAAATCACAACATTCCACCTATAGTTCACTTTTTCAACTCCTCCGTAGTCGCTTCCTTCAGTTTGTGGGGCTAGCCCAACCAAATAGAGCGTAGTGGAAAGGAATTTTTAGGCAGTTTACCCAAGCCTCGTACAATTAAAGTGGTAGTCGCCAAACACCGTTCTAGTTTAATTGCACACCTCAAGCATTACTGCTGTAGGCTTTTTTGATGAAGCATCACCTCTGAAAGATGGCGCTTAATTGCTTTTAGAGCCACATTACGAGCGGCATTTAAACCACTATGAGCTTTGTACCCATCCACAGTTGCTACTAATGCAGCCCCCGGTCGATAGCTATCAAACTCAGTCGGGCTTGAAGGGAATTTGCATCCTCTCCAGACAGGCTCGCCCCAAGGGGTAAGACGGCTCGTATTCATCGGACTAACGCGAGTTGTGAGAATTGCATAATCTTGATAAGCAATTCGTTTGACTTGTTCATAGATTTTGCCTTTCAACCAGTAAGCACGTTTTTGATTTGAGCGTCTTGAATATTTCCCGCGTTTGGGTCGCAAATTTCCCAGATGCTCAAAGCTAATCACATTTGCCCGCCAATGATTGGCCAACTCAACAAGCTCGCGGGATACGGCTCTTGAATATTCAATTTCCACAGCAGATAAAGAGTCCCATGCTTTTTTAGCAAAGCCACGGGAAATGATTCCCGTTTTGCCCATTTTGATGGCGATATTTCCTAGATTCCGCTTCCTACGAGCTACATGACGCGACTGGTTAATGAAATGTCTAGCGACTTCAGTCGTTTCGCCTCTGTCGTTGGTTTCTAGGATGCTAGCAATGACGATGAACTTGTCGAGATCCATGTCAATTCCGCAGGTCCGAAACGTGCTTTTTGCCATGATTCCTTTGATGCCACCCGTAGCAGGAACGTATTTTTCAAGTGGAAAAACTATCCACAAAGAACCGTTTTGAACCTGCACTCTAGGGGAGCCTTTTACCCATTGGGTCGGAACGTCAGGGCATTGATACTGATGTTTTATCCACTTCCATGAATCGCCTACCAGCATCTTTAGAACAATAGAAAAACCATCATCCTCTTTCCACATCCCAGCATCGTACTGAGGGTTAAAGTTAAACGCTCCTTGATGGAGCGGTGGCTTGTGGTGCTTGAGCCTTTTTGGGCGATTCAACCATTTTTGATAGGTTGAATTCCAGCTTTTATAAGCACCAATTGCTTGCCTGATGGCTGCTCTCTTCATCCCAGAAGGAAAGCCTTTTACGAAAGGATGATTAGCCGTGAGTAGCTCGTAGTAACGCCAGCCTCCATTTTCTTTTGTCAGGATGCCTTGAGGAGCTTCGGCAATTAGTAGGAAATAGAAATGAACTATCTCGTTATAGGCTGCCTTAGTTGGCTGCATATCAAAACCAGAACGAAGCAATTTCGCCTTGACTGACTTAGTGGCAATGGAAAATCCTTTTTGAGGTTTTAGCATCTTTCGACCTGAGATGTTTGTTGAACTCTGATTTTCAAATCAAGTTGCAAAGCCGATCTATTGACTTACCCCAATATACTCCAATATTCGTGTTTCTAGTAATTAGACAGAGAAATCGTGTAGAAGTAATAATTTTTTCTTCTGCTTTATGCTTTCTGTCTTCTGCCTTCTACCTAGATCCAGAAACGGACATTACCAATACACTGACATACTCCCGAACCTTGAGGAATCGGGATTCTGGATTCAAACAGACAAAGCAAGCATCGCTTGTTTGATATTGCCTAGCCCTATAGGTTGATGCCTCAACCTATAGGATTGTTTTGGGATTCTAGAGTTGAGACCGGATTTTTAGATCTCGCGCATCCACAATACATACCCTATGATGAAAGCCGTCCTATAAGAAGGACGAGGCTTTAAACCCTATTTGTCAGTAAATGCACACCAGCTAATTTAAGTCAGAGACTCAAGATAGTCGCGCACGCGGTTGCGACGCTTGGGTTGGCGGAGTTTTTGCAAAGCTTTGGCTTCAATTTGGCGGACTCGCTCGCGGGACAAGTCCAGAGCTCGACCGATTTCTGCCAACGAGTAGGGGTGTCCGTCGCCCAAACCAAAGCGCATCAGAATAACATCTCGTTCGCGGCTAGTCAAATCTGCCAACAATTGTTGCAAGTCGCGGTGCAGAGCTTCTCGCATCAGCATTTCTTCTGGCGAGATGCTGTCGGTTTCGAGTAAGTCGCCCAACTCTGTATCTTTTTCGTTGCCCACTTTAGTTTCCAGAGAAACAGAGCGAGGAACTCGCAGCAATACTTCCCGAACTTGAGCGGCAGTCATGTCCAATTCGACGCCGATATCTTCGATCGTAGCTGTGCGACCTTTTTCTTGAGATATTTTGCGCTGGGCTTTCTTGATTTTGTTAAGTTTTTCGGTGATGTGGACGGGGAGGCGGATGGTGCGGCTTTGAGTCGCGATCGCCCGCGTGATTCCCTGGCGAATCCACCAGTAGGCGTATGTGCTAAACCGATAGCCCCGTGTCGGGTCGAACTTTTCGACAGCTCGTTCCAGTCCGAGAGTACCTTCTTGTATTAAATCGAGCAATTCTAAACCGCGATTTTGATATTTTTTTGCCACGGAAACCACCAGGCGCAAATTCGCCTTAATCATGTGGTCTTTAGCTTCGATGCCTTCAGCTTGAATTTTTTCGATCGCCTCTACCGTCATCTCGGCCAATTCTGCCCACTGGCGCTTGCCTTCGGCCATAATTCGCTTGAGTTCTGGCACGTCACTGATGCCTGCGGTTAATGCCCAGCGTTCCAGGGAAGGTTTGTGTCCCAATTGTGCAGACAGGCGATCGCGCACTTCTATTAAATGCACGAAGCTTTGAATCAGCCCTTCTTCCTGGGAAGCGACGGTGTTGCGCAATTCCAGCAATTTGATGTAGCGCTGAACTTTTTGAGCTTCGGAGACTTCTTCGTCTCTACCCAAGAGACGCACCCGACCGATTTCCTGTAAGTACAGGCGCACTAAATCTGTAGTGCGGCGGCTAGCGTTTTTTTGCAATTTGGATGCTGTGTCTGCATCTTCAGTCTCTGCTGAGTCTTGGTCGATGGGTTCGTCTCCAGCTTCTTCAGCATCTTCATCCAACACATCTACATCTTGCAAGGGATTGACTCGCAGTTGTTCGTCGAATTCAGCTTGAGCGTAAAAAGAGGTGGCTGGCATAGTGATTTTCTCAATGGCTCCGGGTGAAAAGATGCTACGCTTAGCGGTTATTTATAATTATGATGCCCACTTTGTTAAGACGAAGCATCACCGCTGTTTGTTTCTTTACTAACTTTTCTGACTTTTGTGCTGTTGGAGAGATCGAGCTTTGGCTGCCCCACTTGTTTTACCAAGATTCGGGAAAACGCTAAGAACTTTCTGATGTAACAGTTTGAAGCCCCGAAAAGTGCGTTGTACTTCTTTGTTTATATAGCTAGTATAGATAGAGACTGGCTATAAACAAGTGACCAAGGTCAGAAGTTAAGTTAATCTTCATCACCAATAACCTGGTTCCCGATCACTTCGCCAAAATAGGGATTTTTTTAATAAAACTTTATATAATTCGGGGTTCTTGATTAAATACCCCACAGCTCACAGGAAGCTTAATCCCTTGCACCATATGAGATTCATGGTTTTTTGAGTCTCCCTTATCGAGTTGGCAGTTAAGGGAAAAACCGGGTTTCCTGACAAAAATTCGGCATTTCAACCCAGGAATTCCAGGAAAAAACCCGGTTAATCGATGTATTTGGCGTAGGTTGGGAGTTGGATGTGGCGATCGATCTATAACTTTTTTGGTGTTGGCTGGGGCTTCCCATTTAACCTCACCCAATATGATCGGCATCAAAAACCGGGTCTTTTGAACTCCCGCTGGCACAGAAAGCGTAGGTTTTTCCTCGCCGTTACCTATTGGTGAAAAGTCAAGAATGGCATTGCATTTGTCAATCAGTAAGATTACCGAAAAAACTGTTTTTTTAGGAGTGTAAAATTCGCAATTTGGGGGCGAGGGGCGATCGATATGGCACTCCGGACGTTAGGGAAGCTTGCAGCTATATCGATCGCCTAAATCTCAGTTTTTCACCCAAAATTAGAGCAAGCTGTAAGTATAATTGCTGAGGAGCAAATGCTTCCCTAGGTTAAATTGTCACCGAATAGCATGGGTTTGAAGCCCTTACTCAGGTCGGCAGATTGTGATAAGAGCGGAGTTTAAATCTCCGTTCTTATCACTTCGCTGTCAACTGTCAACTGTCAACTGTCAACTGTTTAACAATGCTGTTACGCGATCGAGTTTGAGTGACAATCATTCTCTCTCGCGCCAGTTCAGTTAAACTTAAATTACTAGCGCGGGTAAAGTTTCATCAATTCTCTCACCTGTTCGGCGTGATAGGAACTGCGAGTTAAGGGAGAAGCGACAACTTGCAAGAATCCCAAAGATTCGCCAAACTTTCTCCAAGCATCAAACTGTTCCGGCGGCACAAAATTTTCAACGTTCAAGTGCTTTTGAGTCGGTTGCAGGTACTGTCCCACGGTCAAAATATCGCAGCCAACAGCCCGCAAGTCCTGCATCGCCTCCCGAATTTCGGCATCTGTTTCCCCCAGTCCCACCATAATCCCGGATTTGGTGTAAACCCCAGGTGCGAGTTCGCGGCTGCGTTGCAATAGTTCCAGGGTGCGATCGTACTTTCCTTGCGGCCGCACCTTGCGGTAAAGTCGCTTTACGGTTTCGGTATTGTGGTTGAGTACCTCGGGCCGGGCTGCGAGAATAATTTCTAAAGCTTGCCAGTTGCCGCACAAGTCGGGAATCAAAACTTCTATAGTTGTATCGGGCATTGTCGATCGTACAGCTTGAATGCACTCGACAAACTGAGACGCGCCCCCATCCGGCAAATCGTCGCGGTTAACAGAAGTAATCACAACGTGATTGAGTTTGAGTCGCTGCACCGCCTGCGCCAATCTTTGGGGTTCCGTCGGATCTAAAGCTTGGGGCTTTTTCTCAAAATCGATATCGCAGTAAGGACAGGCGCGGGTACAAGCCGGCCCCATAATCAAAAATGTAGCAGTACCTGCGTTGAAGCATTCGCCGATGTTCGGACACGACGCCTCCTCGCAAACCGTATTCAGGGATAAATCCCGCAAAATTTCTTTGACGTTGCCGACGCGCTCCCATTGAGGGGCTTTAACTCGCAACCACTGGGGCTTAACTGTCACGCCTGCCTCCGTCTGAGTAGTGTTTTACAAAACATTATACTAGGAGGTGGCTAAGTTTTGACTTAAATGTGATATCTTAAAAATCTATTGACTAATTTCGGGATGTAGCGCAGCTTGGTAGCGCACCTCGTTCGGGACGAGGGGGTCGCAGGTTCAAATCCTGTCATCCCGATTGTTAAAGTAAATCGGATATTCCGCAGCAATTTCGAGGCAGAGCCTCTGGATATTCATTACCAGGCTCTGCCTGGTAACGAGAAACAAGCGCAACTGCGAACCAGTTTTTTAAACGCTCAAATTGCGCCGCAAAAAGCTTTCTAGGGATTCCATTCTGATGCCGTAGATTAACTCCAATTTTTGCACTTCTTCGGGAGTGCAGAAAAACTCGTTACCCAGCAATACCCGCAAAGTTCCCAAGCCTTTTTGAGCTTGAGGATTCAACAAACCCAAGGCATTTCGCAAGCCGTCAAATACCATCAACGGCGGGTTGATTACCACGGGTTCGCGATTGAACAAGCGTCCGAAAATGCGGGCAATGTCGTCTCTGGTCAGCACATCGGGGCCGCCGACTGATAAAATTTGGTTGCGCGCGCCTTCTACTGTTGGCGAGTCTGCTGCAATATGAGCCAAGTCGTCGGTACTGACAACAGAGGTGCGGTTTTTGCCGTCGCCAATCAGCAGGTAAAGTCCGGTTTCTCGAAATCTTTCTGCTAGGGGCAGCAAACTCGAAGCGAAACCGGCTGGCCGCAAAATGGTATAATTTAATCCGCTGTTTTGCAGGTATTTTTCGACTTCTCGCTTGGCTTTGAATACTGCTGAATCTTCGTATCCGCGATCGACTCCCAGTACAGAAAGAAATACAAAGTGCTCAACTCCGGCTTCTTTGGCGCAGTCGATCAGTTCTATGTTGGCGCGGTAGTGTACTGCTTGAACGTCGCCGCCGGTGCCGTGGGTGCTGATGATGTACTGCACTCCTTGGCAAGCTTTTTTGATATCTTTGTCTTGTTTTAAGTCGCCGATAAAAATTTCGGCGCCTCGGTTTTCTAGTTCTGAATAGCGAGAAGCGAGGCGAACAAATGCGCGGACAGGCTTTTCTTGCTGTCTGATTTCTCGTACAATTCGGCGGCCTAGTGCGCCTGTTGCTCCGGTTACTAAGAACATGATTTTTGGGTGTTGGTTGTTATAGAAGAAGGAAGAAGAAAGAAGCTAGGGTTTTAGAAACCCGGTTTCTTAAATTTCTCGTTGCTTAACCTAAGATTTATGTTAGAAACCGGGTTTCTTTTGCCAAGCATCACCTAGGGTTTTAGAAACCCGGTTTCTTGAATTTCTCGTTGCTCAACCTAAGATTTATGGTAGAAACCGGGTTTCTTTTGCCTTAGTCCTATTTATAACTGATAAATCAAATTTCGACAATTACGGGGGCGTGGTCGCTGGGTTTAACTAATTTTCTGGGAGCCATGTCTATTGTACAGTTTTTTGCTTGTTCGTACAAGGGCAAACTGAGATAATGGTGGTCGATTCTCCAGCCGTTGTTGCGGGGAAATGCGGCGGCGCGGTAGTCCCACCAGCTATAATGTCCGCCTTCTGATGTGAATTTGCGAAAGGGGTCGTTTAATCCTAATTCGGTGATTTCTGTTAATGCTTGGCGTTCGGGTATTGATAGGCCAACGGAGTTTGCAGCAGCTTTGGGATTGTATATATCTCGATCGTCCGGTACGATGTTGAAGTCGCCACAAATGCACAGGTTGGGCGATTTGTCTAGTGCTATTTTCAGGTATTCTTGCAGCAGTTTGAGCCAATGCAGTTTGTATTGATACTTCTCGGAACCAACCTCGGAACCGTTGGGAACGTATACGGAAATGATGCAAATATCGTCTATAACCCCGGCTATGAGGCGCTTTTGTTCGTCGAAGCTGCCGACGGTTGCGTCGCCGAGAATGGGGGCAAATCCGGCGCTGACTTGTGACAGGGGCGATCGGCTAAAAATAGCGACGCCGTTGTAGGATTTTTGACCGGAGATGTAGCAGTTGTAGCCGATGTCGAGGAAGGGTTGCAGGGGAAAGTCTTTGTCTGTAACTTTGGTTTCTTGCAAGCAGAGAACGTCGATTTGGTTGGTTTGCAACCAGTTAGTAATGTGTTCTATGCGGATGCGAATTGAGTTGACGTTCCAGGTGGCAATTTTCATTATAGTAAGTAATAGATTAGTCGATTTTAGATTTTAGATTTACTCTGCATCGGAGTGCGATCGGGATGCTCGTGAGCGATGGTCGCCAGTGGGACGCTCTATAGTATAGTACAGTTTGAGGCTGGTGAGTTCGGATGTGCGATCGGCGAAGCTATCCCGAGCGTGAATCGCACGTAAGCGCATTGAGGCAGATTTGGCTGATAGCATGGCGCAAGCTGAGGGATATGGGGTCTTCCTAGAAATTGAACTTCACACCCTGTGATACAATAAATTTAAGCAAGAAATTGTTTTCTTATTAAGTTTTTATTTTTTTAGTTATGACAACAATTACAATTCAAGTTGATGAAGATATTAAGAAGGCGTTTGAAGGGGCTACTCCTGAGACTCAGAAACAGTTAAGCTCGATCATTCAATTGTTTTTGAGAGAAAATTTACACAACAAAACTTTAACAGAGGTAATGGCAGAAATTTCTGATAAAGCACAACAGCGCGGCTTGACACCAGAAATATTACAGGAGATTTTAGCCGATAATGACGAATAGATTTGCGATCGATACTAATGTTTTAATCAGTGCTTTGCTTTTTAAAACCTCAGTACCATTTCGGGCGATCGAATTGGCAGAAAAACAAGGAATAATTTTATATTCTGAAGCGACTTTAAAAGAATTAGAGCAAGTTCTGAATCGTCAAAAGTTTAACAAGTATCTTTCTTTAGAGGACAGAAAGGTATTTTTGCTGAAATTTATCAGTTCTTCTCAGTTAGTCTCTATTACCGAAAAAATCGCAGTGTGTCGAGATGAAAAAGATAATAAGTTTTTAGAGTTGGCTGTTAGTGGTAATGCCAATATAATTGTTACGGGGGATATGGATTTGTTGATATTAAATCCTTTTAGGACAGTAGAAATTATTACTCCCGATATGTTTATTGATAGATTTAGTTAATCGCCAACTCAGTCAGTTATTAATGCTGGTTTTTCAGATACTCAATCAATACAGGCTGGAGTGTGAAAAGTGTTTTCTGACCTTGTTTCACTTTTTCAATTAATAAACGCCGTCCCAAGGATTGCACAGCTTGTAATAATGCTGATGGGGATAATTCGAGATGGGCTGAAATTTTTGATATTTCAACTGGTGCAGCTTCACTAGCTAACGAGGATATCACTTGTTTTTCTGGTTCGGTTAGCCGATCGCACTGCTGCTCCAATAGTGATTCTAAGTCACCTAAGAATAGGGTATCATAGGATAAGAATTCGGAAACGCTGCCGCCGAATAAGTCTTGAATCAATGTGGCAATTATATTTAACCATAAGGGATTGCCTCGGTAAAGGTCGATTAGTTCTGACCATTTCTCCGGTTCTGCTAAACCTTTTTCTCTGAATATTTCTTGTGCTTCCGGGCCTAAACCTTTGAGTTGCAGCGATTTGCAGGGGCGGTTTTCGCCTTCTAAGGCGGCGATTTCTCTGGGTTTTTCCCAACTCAGGAGGATTAAGCAACTGTTGTGCGATGATTCTGCTAGTTGTTTGAAGAATGTGCCGTAATTTTCATAGCCTGGTTGGTAGTTGCCTGCGAGTTGTCCGCTGCTGAAGATGGTTTGGATATCATCGAGGATGATCAGACAACGGTGCGATCGCAGATATTCTAGTAGGGGCAATCCCCCCGTGGTTGCCCTTTCTTCGGGGGAGGGGGCGGGCACGGGGGCACCGCCCCTACAGAATTGAATTAAGTCGGTTTGGAGTGATGCGAGAGGTGGAGAGTTGCGGAGACTTCGCCAGATAATGCGATCGAATTCGTGTTGAATTTGTGGGATTAGTTGGAGAGTTAGGGCAGTTTTGCCAATACCGGATAAGCCGTATATGGTGATGAGACGGGTGCGGGTTAAAATCCAGTTTTCGAGGGTGGAGAGTTCGGATGTGCGGTTATAGAATAAGTTGGGTTCTGGTGCGTCGCCTAAGTCTTGACAGATTATAGGTTCAGTATTCTCTGGGTTATAGGAGGGCGATTGCTTTTGTGGAACTTCCGAAGATTGCAAAGTTTCTCCACACACATTGACGTTACCATTACCAATTTGTACACAGTTCCCAGAATTTGAAATATTAGATGCTATCCATTTCTCCCACCTAGATCTAAAATTCAACTTAGTCACGTCTTCTTCTAATGCAACTGACAGTAATTTCCATAATTTGAAGCCAACCTCTTTAATATATTTTTCTGAGCGATGGTTGCGCTGGGCAATTTCCCTATATTTTTGATTATCCCAAGCACCGCGTAAAATAGCTTTTTGCAGACTGTCTAATTGTTGGCCAGTTGTAGTAAAAGTCAAATGATTGGCAATTTGTAAGACTTCTTCGATGTCCATTGGTCTGGTTTATACAAGGATTTCCATCGATTATAACCTAACTAAATATGACTTTATAGGTTTTGATCAACTAAATATGGTTTTTTATGGCTTAGTTGAGATAAAAATATCTACCAAAAATGACTTTTTCCGACTTGACAAAATTTAGCTCTTAAACAAAAATTGATATTGAAAGGGTAAATCTTATACAAATCACTACTGACCCATACCAGTAATGACCGCGCTAAGTATTCTGGAACACGCCTTACTTTGAAGGAATAGACCAAGCTTGAGGATGCAAAAGCCAAATTCGTTATGCTTGATTAAGCAGGGTGCAACTTTACAACACGTATGAGTGGCAGTATTGCGTATATTCTCGACAAAACGGGTTACTTTGCAACCCGCTGTAACACCTCTACGGTCTAACTTGAAAGACTAGAGGAAGCTTTTGATTGAGGAATACTACCAATGACGTTAATTAAGGAAAATACCCTATGTCATATAATCAGTCGATCCAATCACAACTGCATCAACTATTGCCTCAAGGGAACAGTGATTCGGACAAAAAAAATATACCGATTGAGACATCTTTGTTAAAGGTGATTAATAATACCCTCGTATTTGACAATACGGTATATCAAATACGGAATATATCCACTGTTGCAGTGGCTGACCTCACAAAAACATATGCGATTAATACATCTGTTCCATCATGGTATTGGTTTTTACTTGTACTCGGCGTTTTTCTGATTGCTTTTTATGGTCTTGGTCTTCTGATTATAATTTACGTGTGCTGGCTGTTGTCGCAGCACAGCAATCTGGAAAAAAGCCGGAGAGTCGAGAATTATGGGCTAAGCATTGGTATGAACTCAGGGGAAGGAGTAATTCTAAAAAGCAAAAGTAAAGAGTTTGTTCTGGCGATTGTTGTGACTTTGTACAGAATTATGAATACTGAAGAAGTAAAAGCTTTAGCATTCAATTTTGATACTCTTAAAATTGATAAAATCGAAGATAAATCTATCAAAATTGAAAACAGCTACGGTTCAGCAGTGATATCTGGAAAGATTGCAGGTGATGTTGTCAATAATGTCTAGTGATTTACAGCGATGAGTCACTTCAAGTTTTCGCAAAATAGGAGAAACAAGCAATGACTGACAACAAATCAATAAACGCTCGCGATCTTATCGGTAGCGTTGCTAATACTGGTGAAGTAAAAGGTAGCATTTTTGTCAACAGTGTTAAAAATATGACACCTGAACAAAGGCAAACTCTAGCTGAGGCAGCAAAAGAAATTCAGCAGCTTTTAAATCAGTTATCTGAGACATACCCAACAAAAACGGCTGTCGAGAAATCAGCATTTGCTACAAAAGCTATGGAAGAAATTGAGAAAAAGCCTGATGTGAAGGGAAAGGTACTTAAAGCTTTGAAAGCTGGTGGAGTAGCAGTACTAATGGAACTTACAAATAATCCAGTCGTGAAAATCCTAACTCCAATGCTTGAAAGTTTACTGGAAGAAGATAAGTAAGCCTTAGTATCCAGATTTTAAAAAAAGAGCGATCGCCCTTAAATCCCAAATTGTCAAAAAGCCCGATCGCCTTTACTCAGGCAAAGTCAAAATAGTTGTAGCCTCAGCCAATAGTTTACACTTGACTTTATTGTTTTCCCCATCAATAAGACAATGAGCTGGATTATCCTGCAAGGGATCGTGGCGGATAATGAAACCTAAAGAACGGGCATATCCTGCTACCAACACACCCACTTTAGTAGTGTCAGAATTTCTCGCACGAGCTAAAACTTCCTGGGGAGTTGTTAGCCTCGCCAACTCAACTGAGATACTGTTATCAGGTTTTCCTCTAACCTGGAAAGCAACTGATTTTACAGTACCATCCTCATAAAGATGTACATGAGGAATCCGACGATAAAGAATATCATTGTCTGCAATTTCTTCTAGCATTATCTCATCCTGACTTAGGGAATCAATAGCTGAGACACCACATTCAGGACTTCAGATAATGACACCTGGTTTTTTTCCTCAAATTTTCTCTCGTTTCCTTCTCCCTTAATTAGTAGATAGCTGAAACTCATATCAGGTTTAATTTCCACTTCTAGATTGTCGTGTGGGGTTCGCCATTCCAGTTGTAGGCTACCATTAGCAATTGGTGCTGCATCATAGGGTAAAATTAGATCGCCAACTAAAGGCGAAAGAGAGTATTTGATATGAATAAGCAACTGACAGGCTTTTACAAAAGCAACGGGCGAAACTGGCAATGCACCATAAGAATCCCAGTCAGGTTCTAGTTGGGCAAGTTGCGTCAAGCGCTCTAATATTGGATCTAAGGAAACATCAGTTAATGTTGCTTGAGACATGGCTTTTACAAAGAGCGTAGTTTGTATTGTATCATATTTATGCGTGCGGTTTCCCTTTAGAAGGGACAATTTTAGACTGAGGTTTCTTCTTTGACACGGCCCGAATAATATTGTTTCATCGATTCTTGAGAAATAATCCCATGACAAGATTCGTCTCTAGGTAAATCCCCTCTCGCTTCTAGCCAAGGCATTTCACCGCAAATCATTCGTTCCAAAGTTTCATCATCATACTCCAAATAGGCATCTGCAACTTCTTCCAGAAATTCCCCGATTTCTTCAGAAAGTTTCGGGCGCTCGATTCTTTCTACAATTGGTTCCCAGCTAAATTGGCTTTGATACTTCTCTAGTAAATCAGGAATCACCGGGCCGTGAACCCACGCTTGAAAATCCGCATTAAAGAGTGGCGTGCCATAAATTGCTAAATGCCAAGCTTGAGCGTAATACACGAGTTTTTGTAGCTTGTAAGCATTTATTTCTACATCGAATTGCGAGGCTAACCAAATGAAATAATTGGCAATCTCGCGATCGCTCAGTGTTTCCGAATTAGTTGAAACAGCAACAACTTTCAGTTCACCTTTAGCTAGATGTTCCAATAGTTCAGAAACAGACAAATTGAATTGTTCAGCAATTTTCTCAACTCTTTGCCAGACTGGATAATTTACAGTTACTTGATATTCAGTTTTGATTGAAGGAGCTTGGGTCATGGCTAGGATTTCTTAGCGTTGACTAAAATAATTATAGCAAACTGTTCTACAATACTCGTAATTAAAATTATAGTATGATTTATGCTGAAAAAATAGAAATAGAGTCAGGTCTGATAGTCAAAGCCCGATCGCCCTTCGTCTCCCATTTTCTGAAAAAGCGCGTGTAGCCAGCCGACAGATTACTGATTGGGTACCAGTACGATGAGGTAAAGTGAGTCGTCGCGAAGTGGGGCTTCATTCAGTTGACAGTTGACAGTTGACAGTTGACAGCGACCTCTACCTGGAAGTCAGAGGATTGGAGTAATGAATCGTCTGATTTTAATTTCTCCCTAAAAAAGAGAGGCTTTAAACCAATTCTTTCTGGTAAGCCATCGCACCAATCGCTGGCTGGCAATACACACCCACAAACTATGAGGTTTTAATCGGAGAGAGGGACTTCTATACCAGGCTCGACATTCATCTTGACGGGAATGGCAGTGCAGAGGTTACATGATTTCCTGCGTAAATCCTGACTTTATTTCAGTTCAACATTTACAGTAGCAGACATCCCCGGTGCAATTCGCGATTCATAACCTTTAATGCTTTCGGCATCAAACACAACTTTCACTGGTATCCGCTGCACTACTTTGGTAAAGTTTCCCGTTGCATTGTCGGGAGGCAATAGGGAGAATTGAGCGCCAGAAGCAGGGGAGAAACTATCAAGACGGCCTTCAAATTTGCGGCTACCAAAAGCATCTAATTTGATTTCTACTTTTTGGCCTGGTTTCATGTTTGCTAATTGCGTTTCTTTGAAGTTAGCAATTACCCACAAATCGTTACTGACGATCGCCATTAACGGAGTTCCCGACTGCACCCGCTGCCCCACTTCAACGGATTTGCGCCCGATTTGTCCGGCGGCGGGTGCGGTGATATTCGTGTAGGAAAGTTGCAGTTGAGCGTCTTTAACCGCAGCTTCCGATTGGGCGATCGCAGCCTTAGCAGCATCATACTGCGATCGACTGACCTTAGTTTGCTCGCCCGTAGCTTGAGCTTGTTGCAATCCGCCCTTCGATGCAGCCAGTTTGGCTTCGGCGGTGCTGATTCCTTCTTGGGCTACAGCGACTTTAGCTTGGGCGCTGGCGATGCCGACTTTGGCTTGCGCGACTTGAGCTTCAGCTTGCTTTACTCCTTCTTGAGCTTGGGCTACTGCTGCGATCGCTGCGGTTACGCCTTCCTTGGCTTGGGCTAACCTGGCTCTAGCTTGGGCAATTCCTTGTTGGGCTGCGGTGGTTTGGCCTTGGGCGACTTCGTAGGCGGCTCTCGCTGCGTCTAATTGCTGGCCGGCGATCGCACCTTCTTGCTGCAAACTTTCGTACCGTTTATAATCTGCTTGCGTTTTCACAAGATTAGCTTGCGCTTGCACTAACTGAGCTTGCGCTGCGGCAATTCCGGCTTCGGCTTCCGTCACTTTAGCTTGAGCTTGGGGAATTCCGGCTTCTGCTTGGGCGACTTTCGCTTGCGCTGCGGGTACGCCGGCTTCAGCTTGAGCGACAGCAGCTTCGGCTGCGGGTACGCCTTGTTGGGCTTCCCTAATTGCTGCTTGGGCGGTGGAAATGCCAGCGTTGGCGGTGCCGATATCTCCTTGGGCTTGGGCTGTTTTACCTTGGCTGGTTTGAGAGGCTAGGGAAATATTCGCTTGGGCTGCTTCGGCTTGGCGGCGGGCGTTTTCTAAGGCTGCTTGGGATTGTTGCAGTTTAACTTGGTAGTCGCGGGGGTCGAGTTTGATCAGCAGTTGGCCCGGTTTTACTTGTTGGTTATCTTCTACTAAGACTTCGCCGACTGTACCGTTGATGCGGCTGCTGACTTGGTGGATGTGTCCGGCTACTGTGGCATTTTCGGTTTCTTGGTGGATGGAGGCGTATTGCCAATAATTGTAGCCAAAGCTGCCCGCGGCGATCGCCCCGATGCCCAGCGCTGCTAAAATTATCGCTTTCGGGGCTTTTTTCTTCGGTGTTTCCGGCGCCGGCAGGGGTGCTTGGATTTCTGTTTCTGGGCTGGTTTTGAGTTCGGCGGGGGCGCTGACTTCTGTTTCTGGCGCGGGGATTACTGGTAGGCTTTTTGCTATGGTGTCGTCGATCGGCTTTTCTAAGAGGGCTACTGCTTTGCCTTTGCCGTTACCGTTGAATTCTGCTGGGTTGATTTCGTTTGTGCCTTTCATGGTATTTGACTCCTGATACTTTAGTAAGATGTCGTTTGTTTAGGGTACGTAGTTTTTATTTAGTAAGACTGCTTGTTTTAAGAGTGCGTAGTATTTTTGAGTTGTTTTTAATGTAGTTGAGGTAGATGCTGCTGCGCTTCAGTCGAAAGAGCTATTTGTTGGCGGTTTAGGAAAGATTGACGATCGCTCGATCGATCAATTGGGAGAAGAGTTCTCGATCGGCTTTGGAAATGCCAGTCATTGACTTCTCTCGGATCTCCGCCACCAGCGGTGGCAGCACGTCTTGCAGTTCCCTGCCTGCATCCGTTAGCCAAATTCGCCAAATCCGCCGATCGCGCGTGTCTCTCTCGCGGCGGACTAAGCCTCTTTCTTCCATGCGATCGAGCACGCCTGTGAGTGTACCGCCTACCTGTTGCAGTTTGTCGCCAATGCTGGAAGTTGGCAAGCCGTCTTCTTGCCACAAGCAGCACAGTACCAACCAGTGAAATGGTGTCAGCCCAAATGGTTCGAGTATCTCTTGCAACCTGCGAGTCCCTAGCTGCCCTAGCAGTTTGATGCGGTAGCCCAGGCTGTGGGGGGCGAGAACATCGTGCCACCTAGCTAGATATTTGCGATCGACTGTGGATATAGTAACCATCGGCTTATTACTTAGCGTTCGTATTATTAGTGTAAGATGTTATTTGGGAGCTGTCAAGGGGCGATCGCGGATTTTCGGTCATCGGATTTGAGATTTGAGATGGAGTCGGCAGCAAGTAAGTCAGTACAATGAGGGCGATCGCCCACGCTCGATCGCAAAAAACAGCTAAATTTTCGTCAAACTTGTTTGGATTTCTTAATTATTCCTAAAATAGGAAGCTCAAAGTTGCGATCGCACTTTATTCTAGTCCCAGGAAATCAGTACACCAAGTTCAATAATACCGACGATAATAATTTGTTCTATTCCTATATAATTTAGTCTCTCAAGGAGTGATTAATGTGATGTGCGAAGAGCAAAGAAAAAAAATAGATCAAATCATTCAGCAATTAAAGAACGCCCAATCCGAGGTGCAAGAAGCCTACGAAACAACAATGATGAGTGATGCCAAATGGGCCGTGTCTAGCCTGTGTGATGATTTTAAAAAAAATGAGTCGATCGATCCGTCTATAAAGAGCCAGCTCATGCCTTATTTTGAAGCCGCTCATTCAGCTATTCTTAGTTCTGAATCAACGCATAAACGAGCCGGAATCTGTGGTGACAAGCTGAATGAAGCAGAGTCTTGCATAATAAAAATACTGAGTAAACTCTGAAGAGAATGATTTAAAATTGGATCAGGCGAGTCCCGGAAAGTCCATCCTGGGGAATCTGTTTACATTTCTTAATTATTAGTAAAATAAGAAGAGTAAAGTTACGATCGCACATCGCACGTTATGCCACTCCAAGGAAATCAGCGCACCAAGTTAGACGACACCGACGACAATCTGTTTTATTCCTATCCCCGGTTTGTGACGCACGTAGACGAGGGATTCATTCAGCAACTAACCGACTTGTATCGGGAACGCCTGAAACCGAATACTCGGATTTTTGATATGATGAGCAGTTGGGTGTCTCACTTGCCCGAGGAAATGGAATTTGCTCATGTCGAAGGGCACGGCATGAATGAAGAGGAGTTGGCAAAAAATCCCCGACTGAATCATTATTTCGTGCAGAATTTGAACGCAAATCCTAAATTGCCACTGCCCGATTCAGAGTTTGACGCGGTTGTCAACTGCGTTTCGGTGCAGTATTTGCAAAACCCGGATGCGATTTTTGCCGAGATGCACCGGATTTTGAAGCCGGGGGGCGTCGCAATTATCAGTTTTTCCAACCGGATGTTTTATCAGAAAGCAATTGCGGCTTGGCGGGAAGGTTCGGAGGGCGATCGGGTAAAATTAGTCCAGGGTTACTTTGATTCCGTCAAAGGAGCGAATATACCCGGATTTAGCAAGCCGGAAGTAATTGCTAAACAGTCTAGCTTGCCGAGTTTTATGCAAATACTGGGGATGGGAGGCGGCGATCCATTTTATGCGGTAGTTGCTTACCGCCAAAGTTAGGATTTTTTTAAATGTTTGTAGTGAGGACTTTAGTCCGCTGATTTTTTTGAGCACTAAAGTCCTTACTACAAACCGAGCTAGAGTTACGCTCTCTCTCTTAGAATATATTTAACAGTGGCTCCTAAAACATGGACAACCAACTTTTGCAACGCATCACACTCGATCCAAATATCTGTCACGGAAAACCCTGTATTCGCGGTCTCAGATATCCAGTAGAGTTGATTCTTGAATTACTTAGTTCAGGTATGAATGCTAAAGAAATTATAGATGATTATGATGATTTAGAACATGAAGATATTCTAGCTGCTTTGCTATTTGCAGCACGGCTGACTCAAGTGAAAAGCATATATCGAGTATTAGTGTAATGAAGTTTTTGGTAGATGCACAATTACCAGTACGTCTGGCACGCGTTTTGCAATCTGCTGGTTGCGATACTATTCATACTAAGGATTTACCTCGACTCAACGCAACTCCCGATTCAGAAATTAACTTGCTTTCAATGCAAGAAAGCAGAATTGTTATCACCAAAGATCGAGATTTTCTCGATTCATTTCTGATTAGCCAGCAACCTTACAAGCTGTTAATATTGACGACTGGCAACATAAATAACAACCAACTTATAGACTTATTTGTGAATAATTTGCCGCATTTGGTTGAAATGTTTGAGGAACATTCATTGATAGAAATGAATCGCGATACAATTGTAGTTCACCAGTAATAATTAAGTAGGTAAAACCTTGATATGAAACCATATCAGCAAATAGAAATTGACGAATGCGGCGAGCCTTTAGTCCCAATTCCACCAGAACATTTTGCCTTTGAAAATCCGCATCCTTATCAAAAGCTGGGTGCTCCGTATCACAACAGCAAAGCAGATTCACCTTACTATTTGCGGCAAGGAGTTGTAGATAGTTTAGTAGCAGCTCAAACTCAGCTACAGCAAAATCATCAAAATTGGAAAATTCTGATATTTGATGCTTATCGACCCGTGGAAGTCCAGCAATTTATGGTAGATTATACTTTCAATCAAATTGCCGTAGCTCAAGGCTGCGAATTTCCGGTTTCCGAAGACAAACGCCAAGTTATTATAGAACACGTGTATCAATTTTGGGCTGTGCCGAGCCTCGATCGCGCGACGCCTCCTCCTCACAGTACAGGTGCAGCTTTAGATGTAACTTTAGTCGATGAACATAATCGACCAATTGATATGGGTTCTCCGATTGATGAAATATCAGAACGTTCTTATCCCGATTATTTTGGTAATAGCAAGGACGCGCAACAACAGCAATACCACCTGCACCGGCAAATATTGAAAGATGCGATGATAGCTGCTGGTTTTGAGCAACATCCTAACGAGTGGTGGCATTTTTCTGTGGGCGATCAGATGTGGGCGTGGTTGACAAATAACAAGAATAGTGGTAGTCAAGTTATCGCCCGATACGGCCGCTATTAAACCATTTTAGATTTGAGACGACTGAATGCTCGATCGCCATAAATCATTTGGATTGCAACCGCTAAGATATAGCAGTGGACAGTTGACAGTTGCAGAACGGGAATCAAATCATTGATGCAGAACGGGAATCGACTCTATTCATGAAGTTATTTATGTCTTCACCCATGTGGCGGTTGCTATACTGAAAACCTTCTTGATTCCTGAAACCCCTGCTTTGATTACTTCTTCCTTCTGTCAACTGTCAACTGTCAACTGTCAATTGTCAACTGTCAATTGTCAACCGTCAATTGTCAACTGTCAATTCTTCCTTCTTTTGGGTCAGCTATTGCCAGCGGGGTAGCCGTGCTTTAAAATTAACGAGAGCTAACAAGTGCAGGCAAATCAAGCCAGCACCGCAAACTCTAAAGGATAACTTAGATTTCACCAATGAAAGCACTCATCCTCTCTGGCGGCAAAGGAACACGCTTGCGTCCCCTCACCTATACGGGTGCTAAGCAGTTGGTTCCTGTGGCAAATAAGCCTATACTGTGGTACGGAATTGAAGGCATTGTGGCGGCTGGGATTACGGATATCGGGATTATTATTAGTCCTGAAACAGGTGAAGAGGTGAAGGCGAAAACAGGAGATGGCTCTCGCTTCGGTGCAAAAATTACTTATATCTTACAATCAGAGCCGGCGGGACTCGCTCATGCAGTAAAAATTGCGAGACCATTTTTGGGTGATTCTCCATTTATTATGTATTTAGGAGATAACTTAATTCAGAGTCAGCTAGATCCGTTTTTAGAGAATTTTAATAAGCAAAAACTAGACGCTCTAATTTTGCTGCGCCCAGTTCCCAATCCCAGTGCTTTCGGTGTAGCAAAGGTTGATGAGAATGGGCGAGTTTTACAGTTAGTAGAAAAACCCATAGTTCCGCCGTCTAATTTAGCACTGGTGGGGATTTACTTTTTTGCTCCTACTATTCACGAGGCGATCGATCAAATTCAACCCTCGCCCCGCGGGGAACTCGAAATTACTGATGCTATCCAACAGCTAATCAATCAAGAAAAACACGTAGAAGCCTGCAATTTAGATGGTTGGTGGTTGGATACCGGGAAAAAAGATGATTTGCTGAGTGCAAACCAAATCATTTTAGATAGCTGTATTGTAGCTTCAACTGAATTAAAAGTAGATGCCAAAAGTCAAATTATCGGGCGAGTGCAAGTAGGGGAAGGTAGTGAAATCATTAATTCTACAGTTCGCGGGCCTGTGGTAATTGGGGAAAATTGCCGCATTGAAAATTGCTTTATCGGGCCTTACAGCAGTATTGCCGATCGCGTGACGATGGTTGATGCTGATATCGAACACAGTGTAATATTGCAAGGGGCGAAAATTGTTGGCATTCACCAGCGAATTGTTGACAGCGTGATCGGACAGCGAGCTCAACTCACAAATGCGCCGCCGCGTCCTAAAGCGTTGCGGTTTATGATTGGTGATGACAGTCAAATCGAGTTAGTATAACTTAGGATTTGCACTATTCTCGTAGCGGCAATTTACCCGATGGTGCGCGTTGCTACGTCTACGAGATGGTGCGCCTCGGCGCACCATAAATTTAAAGGAGGCGGAAGATTGCAGTACGAAGAAATACCGACTCAACAAATTATAGATAAACTGCGGCAAACTTTGGAGCCGCGAATTGGTATTGCTGAGTTGTCGCTGTCGGAAAGACCAAATAGTGCGATCGCCCAAAATGAAGATGACGAAGACATTGCGCTTCTCAAAGCGGGCTTTGACATTTATAACATTCCAATTACATCTTACCAAAGGCGGCTCGGTTCCGCAGTCATCGCCGTCAGAAAAATTGTCCGAAAATTGCTCAAGCCCGTACTAGACAGACAAGTAATTTACAATTTCGCCAATACCCGCGTCGTGCAAACCTTGAGCACACAGTTGCAAAAATTGCAAGAAAATCAACAAACTCTAGAAAAAAAACTTACATCGGAATTCAGCAGCGGGTTTCCCGAAGTGACAGCGCAGCTTGAGAGTCAACAACAGGCGATCGCAAATTTTCAGTCTGAAGTAGAGCAAATCAAAGCAGTACAGCAGCAACATACTGCTATTTTACAGGAGATTGCTGCTCAATTGCTCGATCGACAACCATAAAGCATCAAAGATGACTACACTTCCTATATGTTCGTTTATTATAGTTAACTATAATGGTCTGCGCCACACCAAAGACTGCTTGAAATCCCTACAAAAACTTGCGTATCCAGAATCACAACTCGATTTAATTGTAATTGATAATTGCTCTCAAGACGATTCGGTTCATGCTTTGCGCGAACTGTTTCCCAAAGTTCGTATCTTTGTGAATACCGCCAACAACTTCGCCAAAGCCCTCAACCTCGGCATCAGCGAAGCAAAAGGGCAATACATCGGCTTTCTCAATAATGATGCAACCCTTGACAGTCACTGGCTGGAAATATTAGTTAAACGCCTAGAAACTGACAATAAAGTTGGTGCAGCTAGTGGCAAATTGCTGTTTAAAGACGGGCGAATCAACAGCGCGGGCATTCAGCAATTACCTAATTTTTATTGGCAAGATGTCGGTTTTGGCGAGAAAGATTCGGGACAGTATAATACAGAAAGGGAAGTCGAAGGGCTTTGTTGGGCGGCAGTGCTTTTTCGCAGGGAATGTCTGGAAGATGTCGGGCCGATCGATGAAGATTTTGTGATGTATTTTGAAGATGTAGAGTTTTCCAAACGCTGCCAAAAACGCGGTTGGAAAATGCTTTATACTCCCGCAGCTATCGCCCATCACGAGTATCGAGGATCGAGTAAAGGTAGCAAACTCACCGAGTATTTCTGCAACCGCAATCGATTTTTGTATTTGGCGAAACACGAACCTCTGCAATTAGTGAAATCGATTCATACTTCGGATTTTTTTAGTAACAAGCAGTACGATTTGCTGTTCGAGAGTTTGTTTTTCGCGATTAAAAAACTGCTAGATTATCAGAAACCGGAAATCGTCGCAGCGGTATTGCCGCAGTTGACGGAAAAGTTGGCGGTGATTTACAGTAGAATGAAGGTCGATCGCATTTTACCTCGATTGGAGGTGGTTAGGGGCGATCGCAAAATGTCGATCGCAATTTACGATCACGGACTGCATTTTATCGGCGGCGGGCAAAAATACGTCGCTACCATCGCCTCGCTGCTGCAAAATGAATTTGAGATTACTTTTATCGCCAACAAACCCGTGGCTGTTTCCGACTTAGAGTCGTGGTACGGACTCAACCTTTCAGAATGCAAAATCAAGATTATTCCGTTGCAGTTTTACGAGAAACGTGGAATGCAGTGCATCGATTCCAGTATCATCGCTGAGGATATGGAAAATCCCTTTGATGAAATTGCCAGAGAAAGCAAAAATTACGATATTTTTGTCAACGCCAACCAACTCGAAAAAGTCAAACCGCTGTCGCCGATATCAGTATTTTTCTGCCACTTCCCGAATACTTTTCGCAACCGTCATTTTGCTGTGGATGATTACACTTTTATTATTGCCAACAGTCAATTTACTGTCAAGTGGTTGGAGAAACGTTGGAATTTGCAACCAACTTTTATGCTGTATCCGCCCGTGGAAATGGCTACAGCTAAAGTGTCGAAGGAAAAGATAATTTTAGCTGTGGGACAGTTTGAAGCTGGGGGAACAAAAAAGCAAATTGAACTCATCCAAGCTTTCCGCAGTTTGCTAGCAGATTATCCAGATGAACTTCAAGGATGGCGGCTGATTTTAGCTGGTAGCAGTGTTCCGAAAAATCCTTATTTAAAGACGGTTCAGAATTTGTTGAAGCAGGATTCAAGGGCGATCGAACTTAAAGTCAATGGTTCCTTAGATGAGGTAAAATCGCTTTATGCTAAATCGAGTATATTTTGGCATGGCTGCGGTTTGGGCGAAGTCAATCCCCAAAGGTTTGAGCATTTTGGGATGGCGACTGTTGAAGCAATGCAAAACTGTTGTGCTCCGATCGCGTTTTGTGGCGGTGGACAACCGGAAATTGTCGAACACGGGCGATCGGGCTTTTTGTTCAATACGGTTGAGGAACTTTGCCGCTATTCACATCAACTAATTGCTCATCCCGATTTGTTAGCAGAACTTCAAGCTGGTGCACAGCAACGCAGTCAGAACTTTAGACTCGCACCTTTTGAACACAAAGTCAAGAGTTTTTTTGAGATTATTCACCAGGAATATGCTACAATTCGGCTGCCAAATCCAGGCGAGATTGCTCAAATACTCGATCGACCTTAAGCATACAGATATAGCTGTGGGTAAGGACGTGGCAGTGTCTGTTAGTGTTAAGTTAAGCCTCGATCCCCCCTAGCCCCCCTTAAAAAGGGGGGGACAAGAGTATTCTCAAAGTCCTGCTTCTTAAAAAGGGACAAAAGTATTCTCAAAGTCCCCCTTCTTAAGGGGGATTTAGGGGGATCTGGACTCAGATGCGAACGATAAATACAAAAGTTTTTGATCGTAAGTTGACACCAATGGGCGAAGCGTAGCGGAGGGAGTGCCATTTCCCCACAGATATCGCCGAAAATCGACTTGATTTGATATCAAATATCGACTAATCACAAGTTTATTTTTACTCAAAACGTGTCCAATAAACTGTTAATAAATTTATCCTTTCTAACTCCCGAACCCACGGGAATCGGAACTTATGCAGCTAATCTTTTCCCGCAACTGCAACACCTAGAACCAACATTACTTACGTCCCAGCAAATTCAGAATTATAGTTGCTATCAAATCCCCGATAACATCACACCGGATCGAGGGCCGAAAGGACAAATTAACAGACTGCTGTGGACTCAATTTAAATTGCCTAAAATTTACGATAAATTGGATTCAAACCTAATATTCTCGCCAATTCCCGAAGCACCTTTATACTCTAAATGTCGCTACATAGTTACAGTTCACGATTTAATTCCTTTGCGATTCCCCCAAAAGTTATCTCGGCTGACAGCTTATTTCCGCTACTACATACCCCAGGTTTTGCGACAAGCCGAACATATTATTTGCGATTCTCAAGCAACGGCGACAGATGTTGCTAACTTTTACCAGATTTCGCGTCAGAAAATGACCGCAATTCCCCTAGCTTGTGATAATATTAATTTTCGCTGTCTCGACTTGCCAGCAAAAAATTATTTTCTTTATACCGGCAGACACGATAGTTACAAAAACTTGGAAAGATTAATTGCTGCATTTGCAAGTTTAGCCGATCGCACAAACTACGAACTTTGGCTAGCCGGGCCTCCGAATGCCTACACGCCACAGTCGATCGCACAAGTGGAACAATTGGGCTTACAATCTTTAGTAAAGTTTCTCGGTTACGTTCCCTACTCGCAATTGCCCGTACTGATGAATCAGGCGATCGCCCTGGTGTTTCCCACACTCTGGGAAGGATTCGGCTTGCCGATTTTAGAAGCAATGGCCTGCGGTACACCAGTCATCACTTCCAACCTGTCATCGATGCCAGAAGTAGCCGGAGATGCGGCATTATTAGTCAATCCCTACAGCGTCGGAGAAATAGCCGCAGCCATGCAAACAGTAGCCACAGATTCAAAAGTGCGATCGCACTTAAAAAAATCTAGCTTAGCGCGATCGGCCGAATTTAGCTGGCACAAAACCGGACAAGCAACCGCCAACATCTTACAACAATATCTTTAAATCCTCCTTCTCTTCCTCTCTGCGCCCTCTGCGCCCTCTGCGGTTAATCAAAAAAAATCCCAACCAAAAACCGCAATCCTCATAAATCTTACAACAATATCTCTCAATCCTGCCTCGCCCTCTGCGCCCTCTGCGGTTAATCAAAAAAAATCCCAACCAAAAACCGCAATCCTCATAAATCTTACAACAATATCTCTCAATCCTGCCTCTCTCTATTTTCTCTCTCTGCGCCCTCTGCGCCCTCTGCGGTTAATCAAAAAAAAATCCCAATCAAAAAACCGCAATCCTCATCTGATTATATGCCAAACCCCGAATCCAACCTACTAATTAATCTCTCCTTCCTAATTTCCGAACCAACCGGATTAGCCATCTATGCTAAAAACCTATTTCCCCACCTAAAAACCCTCAATCCAACCTTACTAACAGCCCAAAAATTTCCCAATAATAACTGCTACGAAATCCCAGCGAACCTCACACCAGAACAAGGAAGCAGAGGACACATCAACCGATTGCTGTGGACACAAACCCAAATTCCCAAAATTTACAAACAGCTAAAATCTAACCTGTTATTTTCGCCAATTCCCGAAGCTCCTCTATTTAGCGGTTGTCGGTATATAATTACAGTACATGACCTAATAGCCCTACGATTTCCCCGCCGCTTCGATCCTTTGGCAGTTTATCACCGCTACTACATTCCCCAAGTATTGCGGCAAGCTGAACATATCATCTGCGATTCCGAGTCAACCGCCAATGATATTACTAATTTTTGTAAGATTCCAAGTTCTTTAATTACACGAATTTTTCCCGGCTACGATACCAGTTTTTTTAAGTTTCTAGACTTACCAACTAGCAATTATTTCCTGTATATGGGCCGCCACAATCCCCATAAAAACGTCCAGCGAGTTGTAGCAGCGTTTGCGGCTTTACCCAATAATTCCGAGTACGAATTGTGGATAACGGGATCGGAAGATAAACGCTATACGCCGCTGCTGAAGGCCCAGGTTCAAGAATTGGGATTGTCCGATCGCGTAAAATTCCTAAATTACCTCCCCGCGGCTGATTTGCCGAAAGTCATCAACCGGGCGATCGCCCTTGTATTCCCCAGTCTTTGGGAAGGATTCGGTCTGCCGGTGCTCGAAGCAATGGCCTGTGGCACTCCTGTCATCACTTCTAACCTATCTTCGATGCCCGAAGTCGGGGGGGACGCAGCATCGTTAGTCAATCCGTACAGCGTCGCAGAAATAGCCTCTGCTATGCACGAGCTGGCAATAGATACCAAAGCTCGATCGCACTTGCGGGAACTCGGTTTGGCCCGATCAAAACAGTTTAGCTGGGAAAAGACAGGCGTGGAAACTGCTGCTATTCTCGATCGATACAGTTGACAGTTGACAGTTGACAGTTGACAGTTGACAGTTGGAAGAGGAAAGAGGGAAGAGTTGGGGAGCATCTCAGTTTTGTAAAAAGCATTTTTTTTCTTGTAGTGCGAGCGTCCCGCTCGCGTATTGTAAAATACGCCAGCGGGGATGCTCGCACTGTAAATGCAAAACTGAGATGCTCCCAAGAGTTGACAGTTGACAGAAGCAAGACTGAAGAAGAAAGAAGAAAGATTTTTCCAATCTCCCCCTCTCCCCCTCTCCCCCTCTCCTCCATCTCCTCCCTCCGCTTCACCGAGGGACTTAGGCCCTTTTACTTGTTGATACCCAACTGATCGCCCCGCTTGTATTGCTGGTAAGCAGCAAAAAACAGCCCAGCCAGAGTAACAAAGATTAAACCCAGAACAATACCTGAAAGCAGCGGTTCTACCATGAGAGCTCCTTAACGTTAAGATTTAACAATCTATTTTTAATATTACCAGCACTGAGACAGATGAATTTTCCCATTCTTGGGAGTTCTGGGGGTCTGTGATCTTGATATCCCCGCTGGAAACGATTAAGCTATGTGATGAGAAATAAATTTTCTTGTAGATACTATTTTAAAATTGCACTCCTTTGAATCACCAAATTGCCACGAATGAAATTAAAAACCCGATCGAGCGACTGCTCATATTTGCGATCGCGCTGTTGCTTGCGATCGTGTTGGCGACGATGACAATTCGTCAGTTTCAAGTTGCCGATCCCTACGTCAAAAGCGTGCTGTCCCTTGCTGGCGACCAGTTTCAGGGTTCCGCCATCTTTCAAATGAACTGTGCGGGGTGTCACATATCCGTCGGAGAGACTCAAGTTGGGCCCAACTTGCACCGAGTTTCAGAGCGCAAATCCGAATTCGAGCTGATCCGCCAAGTCACCAGCGGGCGAACCCCACCAATGCCACAGTTTCAGCCGAGCCCGCAAGAAATGGCCGACTTGCTGAAATATCTCCAACAAATTTAAGCAAAAAAGGGGAACGGAATTTCGTTCCCCTCATCCTGATTGTCCGGGTAATAGTAGGGTGCGCGAAGTACGCATCCTACATAGCATTAGTGTCAACTTAACCCCGAAAACCTTTGTATCTCTCGTTTACCCTGAGCGTCGATCCCCCTAAATCCCCCTTAAGAAGGGGGACTTTGAGAAAAATCCTGTCCCCCCCTTAAGAAGGGGGGCTAGGGGGGATCTGGCCCCGATCGCCAGACAGGCACTACGTTTGACGTTAAGTTGAAACCAATGCCTACTAAGGACTACAGATTAAACCACCAGCACGTTAAAACTGCTTGCCGCTAACCGGTTGGGGACAACGCCCGCCAATATAGCCAAAGTCTGGTTGGTGCTGGCGATCGCGATCGCAGTTGAGCCGTTAGTTTCGGTTAACAACAGTTGATTGAAGTCCAAGCCTCCCACCAACTGGATCGAATCAGATTCTGGTCTAAAGTTGATAATCGTGTCAATTCCCTGAATCGCTGCCAATACAAAGTCTTGTCGGTTGCCGTTAGCGATCAGAGTATCATTGCCAATGCCGCCAAACAGCAAGTCATCGCCGGTGCCACCAAAGAGTATATCATCGCCGCTGCCGCCCAGTAAGGTATTGTTACCGTCGCCACCGCAGAGAGTGTCATTACCTTGATCGCCCAATAGCACGTCGTCGCCGGCTTCTCCCAATAGCACGTCGTCGCCTTTGCCGCCGTACAATACGTCATCGCCGTCGTCGCCGCTTACTGAGTCGTTGCCCCGATTGCCGTAAAGAGTATCGTTAGCTCGATCGCCAAAGATCAGGTCAAAGCCTTTACCACCGAAGATAGTATTGCTATCTTTGCCACCATAGATAGTATCGTTGCCGGTATTGCCATTGATGTAATCGCCGCCCTCTTGGCCGAAGATCAAATCAGCGCCGCCTAACCCGAAGATAGAGTCAGCATTGGCACTGCCCACGAGGGTATCGTTGCCGTTAGTGCCGTTGATGACACCGTTGCGCGAAGGACTGGGGGGCAGATTCGGAGGGGTAACCCTGGGGAAAGAATCGGGACAAACCAAATCTGTCACTAAAGGTGTCGGCGTCGGTGTCGGCGTCGGTTCTGGTGTCGGCGTCGGCGTCGGTGTCGGCGTCGGCGTCTCTGGTGTCGGTGGTGTTGGCGGTGTCGGCGGTGTCGGCGTCTCTGGTGTCGGTGGTGTTGGCGTCGGCGCAGGCGTCGGTGTCGGCGATGTCCTGCCAGGTGGTTCTGGCGTCGGTGTCGGCGTTGGTGAAGGTGTCGGTGTTGTTATAACCGAATTCCCGAAGTTGATGCCGCTGACAATAGCGCCCGAAGCCAGCACGATGTCGGCGGGGTTGGGGCTGCTTTGAGTGAAACCAACTGGCGCGATTTCCCGAACGCGGTAGGTTGCCGGCGCTAGGTTCGCGAACAGGTAGTTGCCGCTGTTGTCTGTGGTAGTAGTAACCGGAACAGCAACAGGAGCTCCTGGCGCGGGAGCTACGACTTTGGTTAACTGAATTTGGACATTGGGTAAACCCGGTTCTCCGGCATCCTGAACGCCATTTCTGTTGTTGTCTTGGAACTTCAGACCGCGGATCTGGCCCGGTTGGGGCAGGAAGTTGCCGAAGTTAATGCCGGTGGGTTTTTCTCCGGCCTTAGCTATAACAACGTCGGCGGGGAGCGCAGTTGTCAGCGTCCAGCCGGTTTGCTGGACTTCCCTTACCTGGAAAGTACCTGCGGGTACGTCGTTGATAGTGTAGTTGCCATCCTTATCCGTGATGGTAGTCAATTCGCCCTGTTGGAAGACTCCATCTTTGTTCGTGTCTACGAAGATTTGCCAGTTTTGTAGACCCGGTTCTGTGGCATCCTTAACGCCGTTGTTGTTGAGGTCATTGAATTTTTGACCGCTGATCGTGCTCGCCTCGAAGAAGTTGCCGAAGTTGTTGTTTTGGGAGTCTTGACCGCTGGTGAGAGGGATAGTATACGCACCTGGAAGGGTAGGCGCGGTGGCGCTGGCTGCGGGGGCGATTTGCGTCCAGCCTGGTTCTACTAATTCCCGGACGTTGTAGGTGGCGAATGGCAAGTCGTTGAACTGGTACTTACCGGTGATATCGGTAACAGTAGCGGTTTCGGTTGGCTCTAGCGTGCCGTTGTTGTTGGCATCTAGGTAGATTCTCCAGCCTGCTAGCGCTGGTTCGCCAGCATCTTGGACACCATTTTTGTTGCGATCGTTAAATTTGATCCCGCTGATCTTGCCAACCTGGAAGTTCCCGAAGTTGGTAGGAAGGGTGGTGGTGTTGGCAATGTTAACGCCACTTGCGGTAGTAAGCCTCGTGGCCGCTGGGGGAACAGGGAAAGTTTGCTGCCAACCAGTCTTTTGCTCTTCCCGCAGGAGGAATGTACCAGCGCCAACGTCAGTAAAGGTGTAATTCCCAGAGGCATCAGTGGTAGTCGATCGCGGTACTGCTGTGCCGATAAAGGTCTGTGGTTCTAGTAAGATTTTCCAGCCTTCTAATCCTGGTTCGGCCCCCTCTTTGACCCCATTCCCGTTGAGGTCGTTGAACTTCTGACCTGTGATAGTGATGTTTTTGAAGATGCCAAAGTTCTGCCCGGTGACGGCAAGACCGCTTTGGGTAGTAACCGGAATAGCCGGAATTGCGCCAGCGGGGAAAGAGATGCTGGAGTTGGCTGGGGGAGTGGCTTGTATCAGGTACTTGCCCGGGCCGATGTCCGCGAAGCTGTAATCTCCTGTTGCCGTAGTCGTTTGCGGAGTGCCGACAACTGTATCTGTGGCGGCTTGGAATATGCCGTCGCCGTTGGTGTCTTTGTAGAGATTGACTACGACGCCAGCTAATACGGTGTCGTCGGGAGTGAAACCGTTGCCTGCGAGGTCGCTGAAGGTTTTGCCCGCGATCGTAGTTTTTTGGAAATTACCGAAGTTGGCGCCGGTGACATTCACAATACCTGTAGAGGGCGGAGTCGGGCCGACAGTCTGCACCCAAGCAGTGGGAGGCGTTCCAGCGGGCGGGGCTTCTGTAATCGCAGTATTTGTTTTTACGTCGCGGAGGGTGTAAGAGCCGTCGGCTGCGGTGGTAGCGCTCTTCGTGCCTACAGAAATTACCCAACCTGGGAGACCGGGTTCAGCCGCCTGCCGAACGCCGTCACCGTTAAGGTCGTTGTATTTGACGCCTGTGACGATCGGGCCGTACTCGTAGGCACCGATATCAACAGCAGCGCCGATCGTCCGAGGAAAGCCAGTACCCCGCTCGTCAGTCGCGCCAGCAGCCGCCCCAGCCGCCACATCTCCGCCATCGATCGCCGGATTAATCACTGTCGCAGTGCTATCAGCCAAAGCATAAGTGAAGGGAACGCCTGTAGCCTGGTTCAGTGCTGCGGTAGGTGCGAGTACATTAGCTAGAGGAACAGTCGCCGCCAATTGCTGGGTAGCAGGTAAATTGCTACCAGCAATGTTCCCGATCAAATTCTTGATACTGGTGGCGGCGAAAGAGGTTCCGAACACATCAGGACTCGCGCCACCAGTATTGCCAGCAACAATAGTGTTTCTGACATTCACAGCACCGCCGTTAGTAGCAATACCCCCGCCCACAGCAAGAGCAGGAGCAGTCGCAGCAGCACTGTTAGCAGTAATCGTGTTGTTAGTCAGAGTTGCAGTAGCGCCGCTGTTAACAAAAATCGCGGCTCCTGCGCCCTGGCCGGGTGTAGCGGCAGCACCGCCAGCAGCGCCGCCCGTGGCTGTGTTGCTGAAGAAAGTGCTGTTGTTCAGGGTCAAACTGCCAGCATTCACAAAAATTGCACCGCCCAAACCAGCACCGCCACCACCGCCGGCTGCGCTTCCTGCGCCGCCCGGGGTGAAAGCTCCTACAGCAGTGCTGGCTCCGCCTACAGTACCGCGTCCGCCGCCGCCACCGAAGCCGCCAGCGCCGCCGTTGCCACCAACACCGCCACCACCGCCACCGCCACCGAAGCCACCAGCACCACCAACACCGCCAGCGCCCGGTAAACCTGCCGCGCCAGTGCCCGCGACGCCACCAGCGCCACCAGCACCACCGCCACCGCCACCGCCACCCAGGCCGCCAATGCCACCTGGGCCACCGATACCACCAACTCCGCCGTTAGTACCGCCGGTACCAGCACCACCGGGGCCGCCAGCACCACCGGGGCCGCCGTTAAGACCAGTACCTTGTAATCCGCCACTACCAGGTCCACCATTGCCACCCGTACCGCCGGGGCCGCCAGCAGCGCCGATGCTTGCCAAGCCAGGAAGACCAGTTAGACCCGGCCCACCTGCGGTGACAAAGGGAAACAGAGCTGCAAAATCGGTGTTACCGCCCGCGCCTGCTACTGCTGGAGCAACGGGAGCCGCGCTGCCCGCGCCGCCCACAGCGCTGTTGCCACTAAAGGTGACATTGTTAATTGTGACAGCCCCGCTGTTAATAAATAGTGCACCGCCCATGCCGGCTGCACCGCCGCCACCGCCTGTACCGGCAGCGCCTACAGAGCGACCGCCTGCAATTGTCAGGTTAAAAAATGTGACTGGTGTAGCGCCACTGTCGATCAAAAAGCCCCGGTTATTACCGAAATTTAAACCAAAACCCCCACCCGTAAAAGTGATGGGGTTGGAAATCCTGGGCAGAACCTGTCCGGCTGCTAGGGTGATGTTGCCGGTGAGGGTAATCGTATCTGGATCGTTGACAGCATTAGCTGTCAAGATGGCATCGCGCAGTTCGTTAAAGTTGGTGACGCTAAAAGTTCCTAACACGCCGCTATAAGCTTCCCTCGCCTCTTGGGAAAATGCTAAAGGTGTTTCTATTTTCCCCGTAGTTACTTCCAGTTCCCAGTCTCCGCCCAAGGCTGCACTGCCGGTCAAGTTATCGGATGCGGCAATATTTGCCCCCGTGAGCTGGCTCAGCCTTTCGACGAAGGCGACACCGGCTTCTGTGGCGGCGACGTTGCAACCGTAAAGCAGAATTTCGGGTTTAGCAAAAGTAGTTGAAGACTTCGAGTTTGCTTCGGCTGCTGGCAAAGCAAACCATTTTTCTAAATAATTGCGGTAGGTTTCAATGTTGCTGAGATTGAGTTCTGTGGTTCCCAGTTGCAGGCTGGCTGCTGCGCCGTGAGACAGAATATGAACTGCTGCAATGTTTTGCCGCTGTTTAAGTGTTTCGGCGATTTGCGCGATGCCGTCGCGATCGGCCTTGAGAATAATAACTTCTGTATCGGAATTCGCGGTTTTTGTTAAACTTTCGCAATCTTTAACTTGTGAATCCGCAAAAACTATCTGGTGTTTCCGTTCTTTATAGAGTTCCATGATTAAATTCCTCTGGTACACACACACATTAAATTCATAGCACAAACCAAACGCAGCAGCGAGATATCTTAATTTTAGGGTAGATTTTGTCGTTGGCGAAGCTCTCGAAGACGATCGCCCCTAACTTTCACCTACCTGGAAGATTGACAAAACGTTTTTTTTGTGCTCCCTATAGGATATACTGAAGTTAGTTTGATTGTGTAGAAGTTTTCAAGGGGGCTGTTGTTCCGGCTTTTACAAAAATATTTGAGTCAAGCTTGTACTCAGTTTTTAATGTCATTAGACTCGAACGAGTACAACGTATTGTCATAAATGTCAAGCAAAAAATAACTAATGGCGATCGCTCGCCATTAGTTACAATCTGATGTTATTTTTTAGGGTATTGATGCCAAAGTTATTCGTTTTTAGCTTTTGACTAATAACCAACACGGCTGCGCGAGCCTGTACAGCCTGGATCGATCGCCAATTACCAAGTTTCTTCATCGGGATGATTGGAATTGCTCCAGATTTCCACATCTAAATCATTCAGATAAATCAGAGCACTTTCAATTTGTTGACTTGACGGATAAATTCGGGGGAAGAGAGGATTTTAGATTTTCGATTTGGGATTGATTCCACGGATAAATCACGTGGCGGGTACCATCAAAAAATTATTGGTCATCGGAAGTTTTGCCACCCAACAAAGCTGCATTAAAATTCACCTTTAAACCGTGTTCCGAAATCAGGTTAGAGATAACAGGTTCCTGATGGTATTCTTTGGGAATGCGAATGCGAATGCGGGTTTGAGTTGGTCTGCTGTCTCCTGACTCAGTGTGCGGTATGTCTGATTGTTGAGTTTGGTGGAAATTGTCGATCGACTCAAATTCAGGTTCGCTATTGTTCTGGTTTAACATTGTGGCCTCCTAATGTCTGTTTCTTTTCAGGGATAACGTACTACTGCTTGACGATTAGCCCTTCGATCCACCCTAACCCTCCTTAACAAGAGGGGGGCAGGAGTATTCTCAAAGTCTCCCTTAAGAAGCGGGATTTAGGGCGATCGAAACTGCGGTATCAACTGTCAACTGTCAACTGTCAACTGTCAACTGTCAACTGTCAATTGTCAACTGTCAACTGTCAACTGTCAACTGTCAACTTCCTTAATGCTAGTTTTCCGTTCCAAAATCTCCTTAACCACGAGAGTAACAACAGCTAAAAAACCGAGAACTACCGCAGCGGAAAATGCTGCTTGCGTCGCGTACTGCTTGTAAGCATCCTCGACAAACAAAGGCAAAGTTTGGGTTTTTTTAGCAATATTTCCCGATACCACAGAAACAGCTCCAAATTCTCCCATTGCTCTAGCATTTGTCAAAATCACACCGTAAAGTAAGCCCCAGCGAATATTCGGCAGCGTCACATTCCAGAAGATTTGCCAATCATTTGCTCCCAAAGTTTTCGCCGCTTCTTCTTGATCGGTTCCCACTTCTTCTAAAACAGGAATCACTTCGCGGGCAACAAAAGGTAGAGTGACAAAAGCAGTAGCTAGCACCATTCCTGGGAAAGCAAATATAATCTTAATTCCAGCAGTTTCCAGCCACGGGCCGAACCATCCCAGCCGACCGTAAAGCAGTACAATCATTAAACCTGCGACTACGGGAGAGATGGCAAACGGCACGTCTAAAATGGTGATTAATAGGGTGCGTCCGGGAAATTTATTGCGGCCGATTACCCAAGCTGCACACAAACCAAATACTGTGTTTATAGGTACAACTATCAGAGCTATCAGCAGGGTAAGTTGTGCTGCTGATAGAAAATCTGCCGAGGTTAAGTTGGCGAAAAATGGCTCGACTCCCTTTTTGAATGCTTGGTAAAAAACGTTGAGGGTTGGGATAAATAAGACGAGGCCGAGATAGCCGATCGCAATTCCGATTAAAGTTGGCTTTACCCAGGCTTTTTCTTTGCCCCGCGACGAACCCGCTGGCGGAACTGTGTAATTTTTAGATAAATTGATCTCAGCCGTCATAGCGTCTCCTCCAGGCTTGTAAAATATTAATTGTGAACAGCATTGCTAGGGAAATACCTAACATGACAGTGCCGATTACTGTGGCTCCTGCATAGTCGTACTGTTCCAATCTTTGGAAAATCAAAACAGGTGCAATTAAATCTTTAAACGGTACGTTGGCTGCTACAATTACCGTCGAACCGTACTCGCCAACGGCTCGGGAAAATCCGAGGGCAACTCCGGTTAAAATTGACGGAAAGAGCGGCGGTAAAACTACTCGCCAAAAGGTTTGAAATTGAGAAGCACCCAAGCACCAAGCTGCTTCTTCGATGTCTTTTTCCATTTCGTGTAAAACTGGCTGTACAGTTCGCACGATGAAGGGTAAGGATATAAAGATCATGGCTACGCCTACGCCCAAGCGAGTGAATGATATCTTGATTCCTAATGGTGCAAATAGCGAACCGATCCAGCCGTTATCGCTGTAAACTGTGGCGAGGGTTAAACCTGCAACGGATGTTGGTAGCGCAAAGGGTAAATCGACTGCTGCATCGACAATGCGTTTTAAGGGAAAGTCGTAGCGGACTAATACCCAGGCTATTAATGTGCCGAAGACTCCGTTGATTAGGGCTGCGATTAATGATGTGACGAAGGTGACATCGTAGGCGGAAAGGGCGATCGGGCTTGTGGCAATTTTCCAAAATTCGCCGGGGTTTGCTGTGCTGGCTTTTAGCAGCATGGCTGTGACTGGCAGAAATAGCATTAGGCTGAGGTAGCCGATGGTGATTCCCCAAGGTAGTGTGATTTTGCCGATCGCTCTTTTGATATTGGCGATCGCAGATTGAGGGTTGGTTGCTGGAGATGATACTGCCATTTAGGTTTGAGTATTTCTTCGTTTGTAGTAAGGAATGCAAGTCCTTGAAAAGCTAATATTTTGGGGAGGACTGAAGTCCTCACTACGAACCGTTTTGAAGAGGACTTCAGTCCTCACTACGAGCGGGTAATTCGGGAATTAGCGTTTAATCGATCCTTGGATTTTGTCAAACGCGGCTCCGTCATCAAAGAATTTCTTCTGAATTTCTCCCCAACCTCCCAAATCTTTAGCTGTAAATAGGGTTTTGACGGCGGGATATTTTTGGGCAAATTCTGCTTCTTTGGCGACTGTCTCATCTACTGGGCGAAATCCTGCTTTGGCAAATTCTCGCTGGGCTTCTGGAGTGTACAGATACTTGACAAAGGCTTCGGCGACTTCGCGAGTGCCGTGTTTGTCCACGTTTTTATCGACGATCGCGATCGGATTGTCGATCGACACATTCACATCGGGAATAATATAACTCGGTTTTTCGCCTTTCTCAGCTACTAAAATAACTTCGTTTTCGTAATTTATTAAGGCGTCGCCTTGGCCTTGTTTAAAAAAAGCATCCATAGCTTCGCGGGCATCTTTAGTCAGAATCGGAACATTTTTGTAGACTTTGGTGGTAAACTCTAATGCTTTGGTGTCGTCTCCTCCGGTTTTAATTACCGAACCCCAAAGTGCTAGGAAATTCCAGCGAGCAACGCCTGAGGTTTTGGGATCGGCGGTGATCAATTTAACTCCGTCTTTGCTTAAATCTTCCCAGGTTTTAATGCCTTTGGGATTGCCTTCGCGGGTGACTATTGCTGCTACGGATTTGCTGACGATACCTTCGCTGGGAACTTCTTTTTCCCAGCCTGGTTGGATGAGTCCGGCTTTCTCGATTTTGGCGGTGTCGAGGGCGAGGGCTAGGTGTACGATGTCTGCTTCTAATCCGTCAATTACTGCTCTGGTTTGGGAACCGGAACCGCCGTAACTTTGGCTGAAGGTGACGGTTTGTCCTTTTTCTTTTTGCCACTTTTCTACAAATTTGGGAATTATCGCTTCGTGGGCTGCTTTGGTGACGGCGAAGGAAACGAGGGTTAATTCTACTTTGCCTTTGTTGGCTGCTGGGTTTGTTGGGGTTCCCTGCTGGCAGGATACAATTGCCAAACTTAAAGTTATTCCTACTACAAATAGCGACACAAATCTTTTAAGTGCAGTCAGCGATCGATTTTGGCTAATTGGTAGCTGTTGTGGTCGGTGAAATTGTTGAGTTAGGTGTTGCCACGGGCTCATTATATTTGTTCCTTTACTAAAGTACGGTTATTAGGTCGGGATACCGTAATTATGGTGGTGAAGTACGATTATAGACAAGGGCGAGCGAAATGGCAATAAGCAAAAAAAATTGGTAAAAAAAAAGGTCGATCGGGCGTCTCTTAGCCTAGTTGCCCGGTGCTGTACGCCTGGATTCGCAGTAAAATGTAAAGAATATAAACATTGTTAAGTTAAGCTGCTGAGGCTGTAAACCTGGGCGAGACCTCAAAGGTCAAAGGCTGGAGTTGCGAGTTTCGGAGAAAGGGCGATCGACTCTAGATAGTGTTTTTTAGGGGCTTTCGCGTCGTGGGGGGAATCCGATCGCAGCCTGCCAAGTAAATCTCGTTAGGAAATTGATTCGATTGTCAGACATCTCCAATACATCGAATAACTCCTCTACAATTGACAATCTAAAATCTCATAAGTTATTTAAGAAAGACAATCTAAAATTTAATAGATTATCTAAAATCGGAAATCTCAGACAATCTAAAATCTAAAATCTAAAATCTAAAATGGTATTACCTCGCCCCGTCTCAGATACCCTAATTGAACTGTTGAAACCTGTAGCCTGCGAATTGGGAGAAAGATTGGGAGCAAGCGCTGTCAACGAACGCTATGCAGAAATTGAGCCGTCTGGTTCTTCTGCTTTGAACCAGCAAATCAAAAAAGACCCCCGCTGGACTAAAGCACAAGTGAAGTATTTGCAGCGGCAGCAGGCCCGAGAACAAGAGTTAATTGCGATCGCCAGCATAGAAGAAGAAAAGGTAAAGGAAGAACGCGCCAATCGAATTAGGGCGGAAGAATTGAGAGATCAGCGGACTATTAGTCGGCTTGGCCGCGAGTTAATGCGGGAGATTCAATCAGAAGCAATTCGAGTTAAGCTGAACGAAATTCAAATTATTTGGGACAGGGACAACTGGTTTTCCAATTTGAGCAGGCAGGAAACTGAACAGATTTTGCAGCAGCAGCAGCACCGATTGCTGTTGTTAGTTGCTCCGGCCAAAATTAGCCAAGATTGCCCGGATTCGTTTCGCCACAATCTGAATATCGAGCTGCCGGCTAAGTTGAGAACTTTTTTGAACCAGCACTACCCCCAGCACGGAGAATCCTCTCCAGTTCAGTTTTACGGAGATTATTTCAAAAACCCTATTTCTGATATTGATGTGGAGCGGTTGCAGACTGTTTTGTCTCCCGTGCCAACCGCTATATTGTACAGCGACATCAGCGATTATGAAGTTAATTTTCATGTCGGTTTTTGGGGAATCATCAATCAGAATGTTTCCCTAGTGGCGATGCAGCCTTGGAATTGGGAAGAAGTTTATCACCAGTTGGAAGCCGAGGGGAAAGATGAAAAGGTGAGCCTGCGGATTATTCGGCAAATCATTGTGACAATTCATAAGTTACTGGCGGCTTTTTTAGCGGATTTGTATTATTTAAAAATAGATTTTACTCACGAACCTCAGCTATTTAATTTAGAGGCGGAATTTGCTCAGGAATGGTTTTCTCAAGATTGGGCCCTACCGTATATGGAAACTCTTAAAGAAATTCAGGAGCAGCAGCGAATAACCTATAAGGGAGAGATGCGGCGGTTAGCACTGCGAGAGGCGAAAGCTAGGGCGGAACGCAAGCGTTTGGAGGAGGAGGCACTAAAAAGCAGACAGGAAGCTGAGGCGAAATCAAAGCGGGCGAAGGAGTTCGCTCACAAATTAAAAAATCTGAAATGGCGGTGCGCTTACACGCTGCCGGGACATTCATCGTTTGTGAATTCTCTGGCGATTAGTCCTGATGGCGAAATTCTGGCTAGTGGCAGTTGGGATAAAACTATTAAGATTTGGAATTTAGAAACAAGGGAATTAGTTGGCACTTTGACGGGACATTCCGATCGCGTAAATTCGGTTGCTATTAGCTATGACGGAAAAATGTTGGTCAGCGGCAGTTCGGACGAAACAATTAAGTTTTGGAATTTGTACAATGGCGATCTATTGTGTACTTTTCCAGGACATTCTATGGAGGTGAATTCGGTGGCGATCAACCCGAAGGGGCAGATAATTGCTAGCTGCGGCGGGGCTGATAATACGATTAAGCTGTGGAATTTGCGAACTGGTGAGTTGCTGCGGACTTTGAGGGGTCATTCAGACAATGTGAATGCGGTGGTTTTTAGCCCGGATGGTAAGATATTGGCGAGCGGGAGTTCGGATGCGACGAGCAAGGTTTGGGATGTGGAAAGCGGTAAGTTGCTGCGGACTCTTTCGGGTTTGAATGTTGGGGTGAATTCTGTGGCGATCGCGCCGGACGGTCAAATTCTGGCTAGCGTCAGCAATGATTATACGATTAAGCTGCGGAATTTGCACACGGGCAGTTTGTTGCGGATCTTAAATTCTAATTCTGCGAAGCGAAAGGGTGTAGCGAATTTAGGGATGAATGAGGCTGTGCATATTTTGCGGAATTATGTAAGTCGGGGCGATTCGGTTGCTATCAGTAGGGACGGTTTGACTTTGGCTAGCGGCTGCGATGATAATAAGATTAATATTTGGAGTTTGCAGACGGGGGAGCTGTTGAGCACTCTTGAGGGACATTCGGGTACGGTATACTCGGTGGCGATCGCACCTTCGGGCAATTTGCTAGCCAGCGGCAGCGCGGATGAGACAATTAAGATTTGGTGTTGCGATTAGGCAGTTGGCAGTTGGCAGTTGGCAGTTGACAGTTGACAATTGGCAGTTTTCAGATCCTATCCGCTAATTAACCACAATACCTGTACGGGCAGGTTCACCAACAATCTATAATTCCCATTAACAATCTAGATAAACCCGCCCCCACCACGCGACTTACCCACAGGGGCTAGAAACCGGGTTTCTACGAAAAATTTGGGTTGAGTGACGAGAAATATCGGAAGAAACCCGGTTTCTGATCTCGGGGTGCGCCCAGGAGACGATAATTCCGGTTCTGCCCTTACCGGAAGAGGTTTTGGGCGAATTTGCAAAAAAGTTTGCTGGGGGGGTTGCGCTAATGGCGATAAGTTTGCTATATTAATTTTCACTGCTGGTGTAACTCAGTTGGTAGAGTAGCTGATTTGTAATCAGCCTGTCGCAAGTTCGAGTCTTGTCACCAGCTTATTTAATGAAATTAAGGCTAGATAAAACTTCTAGCCTTAATTTTTTTTGCCCCGCAAGCGTCTCAAAGTCCTTGTCACCCGCCTCAGCAATTTTGATTGTTAACGTAATCTTTTTTCCAAAAATAGAAATATCTATGGTTATATTGAAGGTTATATTGAATCGGGCGATCGCAAACTTGAGCGTCTGATTATCAAGTTTGATTAAATGTTGGCCACTAAAGTTAGCAAGTTATTCTACACTAACTTTGTCAGCACTGTACCGGAGCAGCGAAATGTCCCCTTGGGTAAAAGATCCACATTCAGGAGGAGTTAAAATCCCACCGGCAGTTCAAGAACGGGTGAAACAGCGTATTCTTAATTATGCTGCTGCTAACTACGCTGGTAAATACACTCGCCTAGGCATCCGTTTTCGCAGTCAATTTTGTTACGTTGATGCCTACACAGAACCTGATGTCCCCTTAGATTTTCCGTTCAAAGAGCTTCGCGTATCTCGTGAAGAATATTTAGAACAAAGACGAAATACCCCCCTTCACCTGTGTCGGCTGCGTTACTTTAGTGATGAAGAAGCTTGGACTCTGGGATTTTACGCCTATAGCAGTGAAAAATACGAGCCTTGTATGTTCCCAAATGGCAGTTTCTACGGTACGCCGGAAGAAGCCTTTGCCATCTCTTCGATGTACTTGGAATAACCCAAAATGAGCGAATATCAATATTACGAGTTTCAAAGCGTCGATCGACGTTTGACTCAATCCGAACAAGAAGCACTCAGCCAACTCTCTAGTCGCGCGAGAATAAGCTCTAGTAAAGCTATTTTTGTTTATAGCCATGGAGATTTACCGGGCAACGAAAAACAATTATTAGTCAAATATTTCGATGCTATGTTTTACATAGCTAATTGGGGATCGTTACAACTAATGTTTCGTTTCCCCAAAGGTTTGATTGATGTGGAACTGATGCGGAAATATTGCATTGAAGACATAGTTGAGGTTTCGGAAATTAATGATTTTGTTGTTTTAGAAATTTCTATTAATGAGGAAGAAGGTTTTGATGGGTGGATAGAGGGAGAAGGAAGTTTATCCTCTTTGATAGGTTTGCGTCAGGAAATTTTGCAGGGAGATTATCGTTTACTTTATTTGGCTTGGCTGAAAGGGATTACCTATCTTGATGAATTAGACGACGAAGATGAAGATGATGATGAAGAAAATGAAGATGATGAAAATGATGAAGAAGGGCTAGAACCACCTGTTCCTCCTAATTTCGGTAAGTTATCTTCATCGTTACAGGCTTTTATCGATATTTTTGAAGTGGATGAGCATCTACTCAAAGCTGCAATCAGTGCGAGTGTTGCTAAACCTTCAATTCCTGAAAGTAGCATCAAAGAAGCTATCAAAAAACTTGAACGTTCTGAAGTCGATACTTTTTTAATGCGGTTACTCAAAGGAGAATCTAATCTCTCTATTGAATTGAGTAAGAAATTATCAGGAATGATAGAAGTTAGACAAGAGGAAAATCCCGGTAAACGAACAATTCGTCAGCTTTTAGCAAGCGCAGAAAAGGAAGAAAAGAAGGAAGAAGAAAGAAGAGGACAGGAAGCTAAAGCTGCACGAATCAGAGATTTAGAAGCTTTGGCTAAGCGAGAAACGGCTGCTTGGGAAGATATAGACGCTCTTATTCAAAAAGGAACTTCTAGCTCTTACGATGAAGTAGTGCTGTTACTTTTAAAACTCCAAGATTTAGCGGATTATCAAAACCAAACAGTTAAATTTTTCACACGGGTTCAACAACTGCATAATAAATATAGCAGTCGCTCTGGATTGAAAAGACGTTTGCTTAAGGCGAATTTATTATAATCCAAATCAAGGTACGTTGTTGGGCTTTAGCCCTCTTTATTTATATCTTGAAAGAGGGCTAAAGCCCAACAACGTACCTATTTTTTCAATACGCAGTACAGGCTTTTTTCAACCAGGTGATTGTGGCAGTATCGAGTACGGGTGAGAGTTTCTCAACTACTGAAGCGTGATAGTTGTTCAACCATTGTAGTTGAGTTGTTGATAGCCGATCGACATTTATCAATTTTTGCTCAAACGGAATATACGTCAGCGGTTCAAATCCGTACCAAGCCGTACCGTTTTTAGACGGCATTTCCCTGACAACATAGAGATTTTCAAGGCGAATTCCGCCCCATCCCGGTTCGTAATATCCCGGTTCGATACTCGTTACCATTCCCGGTTCGAGGGGATATTGCACAAATTTGCTGATACCGTTGGGGCCTTCGTGACCGGCTAAAAATGCGCCGACTCCGTGCCCGGTGCCATGTCCGTAGTCTAGCTGTTGTTGCCATAATACCGCACGGGCGATCGCATCTAACTGCGATCCGGTTGTACCTTTCGGGAATTGCTGCATGGCACAGTTGATGTGTGCTATCAAAACTGTGGTGTAGTGTTCGATTTGCTGCGTTGTCGGTTCCCCGACTATCATGGTTCTGGTGTCGTCGGTTGTTCCCGCTAGATACTGTGCGCCTGAGTCTAGGAGGAGCAATTCTCCGGGTTTTAGCGTGATTTCGGGGCTGGGAGTGCCGTAATGTACGATCGAGCTATTTGCTCCCGCACCTGCGATCGTTCTAAATGTTAAAATATGAAAATCAGCTTCTTGCTGATAAAAACTTTCGATACTTTCTTTAACATCAAACTCCGTCAATACATTACCATTTTCTAGCTGTTCTGTCAACCACTTTAAAGTTAGAGTTTTAGCTCGACTTGCCTTAAAATTAGCAGATTGCATCTGCTCGATTTCCACAGGATTTTTCCGAGCTTTCATCCCTTCTACGGGATTTGGCTCGAAAACTATTTCTATCTTATTTTCACTAGCTTTTTGCTGGTTTAACAATAACTGGTAAGTGCCTGCTGTACTGTGTTTCGCATCTAACAGCACCCGAACTTGTTTCGGCAAATTCAAACAAAGTTCTAAGGTTGACGGATAGTCGGAGTAGGGAAGCAAAGTTACAGCCGCCGCCAATTCTTGCTCGATTTCCGGTGAAACTCGTTCGAGATTTGTCAACAAAAATGCTGCACCTGCGGTGACAATCGCGTAGGATATGAAAATGGGAATGTGGGGAATATCCGAGCCTCGCAGATTGAACAGCCACGCTATTTGATTGAGGTTGGTAATTGGGAGCAAGTCGATGTTGGCTTTCTGCATCGCTTCCCTGACTCGGACTAATTTTTCGTCGCAGGTTTCTCCGGTCAGGGATGCTGGTAAGCTAAATATAGGAGATTCGTCAATCGCGGGTAAAGTCTCTGCTGTTTGTCGAACCTTGTCTGCTAAATTCTCCGGTATCGGTACGAGTTCAATTCCCACTGTTGCAAATTTTTTCACCCAATTTTGATATTGCTCTGTGGCTACGGTAAACGGATCAAAACCGAATCTAATTTTAGTTAATTTTTGGGCAGATTCAGTCGCCAGTTTTTCTAAAGTTTCAATTAAGCTTAAATTTCCTTCTAAGCCGAGTTTCGATATTTGAATCAATCCGGCATCGACTTGCAACTCTGCTTGTTCGTAATAACGGGAATCCACAAACAACCAAGCCGAATTTTTGCCAACTAACAAATCGCCAGCCGAACCCGTAAAACCGGAAATCCAAGCTCGTCGCTGCTTTGCGGCTGGGACTGATAAATTTAAGTGTTCGTCAACTGCTGGGATGAAATAGCAATCTAAGTCATAGTTTGCCATCAAAGCACGCAAAGTAGCAATTTTTTCAACGGAGGCATTCTCAAGAATGCGTTCAGATTTAAAGTTAGTTGCAACCATTTTTTAATATCCTATGTTACTGGTTTAAAATTGTCTTCAAACCTTTGACAAGCCTGCTAATTCCTGCGGCTGCTGTTGCAATTTCTAGGGCACCGTAAGCAACGCGCAAATAGCAGCCGCTATCCATACCGAAGGTTGTGCCGGGAAGCACTGCTACTTGATGTTCGCGAATTAATCGCTCTACTAATTCCATTGTATCGAGTTCGGTGTCAACTTTCAAGAAAAAGTAGAAAGCCCCGGCGGCTGGGGAAATTGTACACAGATTTTGGATGGTATTGAGTTCGTCTAATACGAGTTGGCGCACAAATGCGATCGCCCTTACATAATTATCGCAGTAACCTCTACCAACTTGCAAGGCTCCCAGGGCTGCATACTGGGAAATTACCGGCGGACAAATTAAGATGGTATCTTGAATTTTCCTCACCGAAACCAGCAAATGCTGTGGAATTACCATATACCCGATGCGCCAACTCGCAAAACCGTAGGCTTTGGAAAGGCTAAACAGGGAAATTGTATGTTCGCTGCTGTTGGAAAAACTTGCGGGCGAACAGTGTTTCACGCCGTCATAGGTAAAATATTCGTAGGCTTCATCACTGATGTGATAAATATTGTGTTGGCGGCAAATCTCGTTCACTTCCCGGAGAGATTCGGCAGAATAAACCGCGCCTGTTGGGTTGTTAGGTGAAATGGTGACAATTGCTCGCGTTTTTTCGGTGATTGCTTTTTTAATCGCAACAATATTGAGTTGATAGTTGGCGTCAGTTTCTACTATCACGGGACGGCAATTTGCCATGACAGCAGCCATTTCGTGGTTGAAATAATAAGGTGATTGAATGATAACTTCGTCTCCCGCCGAGGTGATGGCGAGAATGGCATTGGTAAATCCCATATTGCTGCCGGCGGTAACGACTATGCAGTTTTGGGTGTTAATTTCTATGCCGTTATCTGTTTTGAGTTTGGCCGCGATGGCATCTTGTAATTCTGGGATTCCTTCGACTGCTTTGTATTTATGATTGTCGGGATTTGCGAAGAAGTCGGGGATTTTTTCAAATGATTCTTGGGGCGGATTGTAGTAAACTATGCCTTGTCCTAAGGATATCGTTCCCGGATTTTGCCGGATTAGTTCGCCTACTACTGGGATGATTGGCGATTGTACTGATTGCATTCGAGTTGGGTAATTTTTCATTTAATTTAAGTCTGTTTTTAGGATTAATTTTGTTTGTATACGGCGGTTGAAACCGCGTCTACACAAGGGAAGTCCGCCTCCGCGGACTGAAGAAAACAACTGAAGAAAAAAAACATAATTTTAACGGGCAAATCTTCAACCCGCGGAGGCGGGTTTTGCTTGTGTAGACGCGGTTTCCAACCGCCCGGTCTTTTAAACTCTTTCTATTTCTATTCTAGAACCTTGGGGCGACTTAAATACTTTAACTTGTGCGGGCAATCTTTCGCCCAATCCTCTAACATGGGTAATCACTCCAATTAGCCTTTCTCGCTGCCGCAACGATTCTAAAATTTGAGTGACGCTTTCGAGGGTTTCTGCATCTAAAGTGCCGAATCCTTCATCCAGAAATAAGCTGCCCAGTTGAGCTCCTTGAGATAGTTTTTCTGATAAAGCTAAAGCCATTGATAGGGAAGTGGCGAAGGTTTCGCCACCGGAAAGGGTTCGCACTCGTCTAGCTTCGCCGCCATTCCAATTATCTGCTACCCAGTATTCGCCGTCTTGGTTTTTTAACTTGTAGCGATTTTCGGTTAATTCTTGCAAAATCAAGGTGGCGCTGCCGACTAATTCTGCTTCTAAATGTTCTAAGATGTAGGATTGAAATTCGTTGGATTTCAGATTCTGCGCTAAGGTGTGATAGGTTTGCTCTTGTTCTGTGAAATTTGTAATTTGCTGGGACAGTCTTTCGGCTTGTTCGAGGGTTTGGGCTGCTACTTGAATCCACGCTAAAAGTTCGGCGCGGTTGTTGTTGGCTTGTTTGAATTTTTCTTGGGCGGCGTGTTTTGCCGATCGCACTTGTGCTAAAGTATCTTCATCGGTAGTCCTGCCTGCGATCGCCTCCTGCAAATCCTTCGCCCGCGTCTCCAACTGAATTTTTGACTCGCGTACACACCGAATCGCATTTTCCCACTGCGATTGTTCGCTAACGGGCGCCACCGCTGCTAAAAACGTCTCTTCTGTGAAATCAGCCGCTGTTAATTTTGCTAACCAATCCTGGTTTAACTGCTGTTTGCTGGCTTGGGCTCGTGCAAAAACCTCCCCTGCTTGTTGCTCTCTCTCGGCTGCTTGAATAGCAGTATTTTGAGCGGTTTGATAGGATTTTTCGGAAGTTTTCAGCAGATTTGCCAACTCTTGCTTGTCTTCTGCTAAAGCTTTTGCTAAATTAGCATAGGGTTGATATTCCGTAATTTGATAAAGCGCATTCACACAACTTTGCAACTGCTGCTTCCGACGGTCTGATTCGGCGATCGCATCTTGATATTCTTGCTGTTTAGCTGCTTGAGTCGTCGCTGCAAAATTAAATCTTTGTTCGTAATTATTATATTCAAAGGATGCGAGTTGGAATTGCTGCTCGGTTTCGCGGTATTGGCGATCGCTATCTGCAAGTATAACCAACTCCTGCTGCAACTGCAAGACTTCCCACTGCGGATTTTCCAGAACTTGAGTGATTTGCTGCTGCAACTGAGCAACTCTCTTCTCTGTCAATTCCAATGCTAGAGCAATTTCTGACTGTTTTTGCTCGCAGGCAAAAACTGCGCTTTTCCCCTCAGCCACCGCCATTTGAGCAGTTTGCAAAACCTGATTTGCAGCCGCCACTTTCCGGCGCAAACCAGCAACATCGACAATCTTAGAAATCGGCAAAGCAGGGAGCAAATCGCTCTCAGGATGCACCCCCCCGCACACCGGGCAAGTATCGCCAGCATTCAGCGACATCCTGACAGCAGCAACACTCTCTAAACGCGCCGCTTCCGCATTAGCAGTTTCCACCGCTTCTAACTCGGCACTGCACTCTTTTAGCCTGATTTCTGCTGCTGCTAAATTAGTCGCAACCTGCACGTAATTCTGTTCGGCGCTGGCTTTTTCGGCGACAGATTTATTCAACTGTTCGCGCTGAGTTTTTACCTGTTTGGCAATTAGTTGAAGTTCCATCAATAAAGGTGCAACTTCCTGCAATTTTTCAAAACGCTTTCCTCCGGGCGAATATTTTTCGAGCATTGCCGCTACTTGAGTAACCCGAAAACCAGCCGCCTGAATTTTAGTATTAGCAGCTTGCAGTTCTTTATCTGCTACTTGAAGAAACCGGAGTTTTTCCTGTTGATTTTTCTGGGCGAGGGCAACTTCTTTTTCTAATTGAGTGCGCTGTTCTTCATATACTTTTGCAGCAGCCAGAGCATCTTCGCGAGCCTTAATTTGTGGTGCTAATACCTCAGATTTGGCTTTGGCTGCTTCAAATTGCTGCTGCTCTGTTGCTAGCTCCGAGCGAGCTTTAGTTAACCGCTCCCGCGCTGATAAAGCAGCACTTTCGGCAGTTTCATACTGACTGCGAGCCGATCGCAATAAAGCCCAATCTCCCTGTAAATGGTTCGCAGCTTGCGCTCTTTCTAAACGCTGTGCTAAAATTGTAATCTCGGCGGAACTAGCATTTAATTGCGCTAATTCTTGTTGCAACTCTTGCCAGCGAGTGATTTGGAAAAATAGCTGTTCTTCTTCATCCACAGCCTTCTGAGCTTCCATAACAGCGCGCTCGAACTGAGGTAATTGCTGCTCTAAAATCCAAAGTTGCGATCGTTTTAGCTCCACCTCATTCGCCGCCGGAGCGCTCAACTCAGCCAACTGTCTTTCCACCATTTCCCGTTCTTGTTTCAGCAACTTTGCGAGGTCGTTTGCTTCCTTCCGCATCTGCTCAAAAATCTCAAATCCCGCTAGCTGCCGCAAAATTTCCCGGCGTTTAGAAGTATCTCCTTTAATAAACTCATCAAACTTGCCTTGAGGCAGAATAATGGCTCTTGTAAAAGTATCAAAATCCATCCCCAAAATCTGTTCAATCGTATTTTGAACAGCAACAATACTCGTCCCCAAAGTTTCCCAATTGCCATCTTGCCAACATTCCAAAATCACCTTATTCTCGGGAGATTTCGGACGAAAACGCCACCTCCGCGTCACCCTATACTGTGCCGAACCCACAGAAAAACGCAACTGCACCTTTAAATTTTCGCTTCCTTGACTTACCAAATCAGCTACTTGTTTGCCACTGCGATTTGTCGTACCAAAAAGCGCGTAAGTCATGGCATCTAGCAGTGAAGATTTGCCCGCACCAGTAGCACCAGTAATTGCAAACAAATCGAGTTGAGAAAAATCTAAGCGCTGTTCCCGGCGGAAGCTGGTAAATCCTTCGAGCAAAAGTTCTAGTGGACGCATACTGATTTTAGATTTGAGATTTTGGATTTTAGATTTCGGGATTTTGATGAATATGTCATTGCGATGAACGTTAGCGGATCTGAAGGAAAGCAATCGCAAGATTTGGCAATAACAGCGACAGGCTACCTAGCTTCGGACGCAGTATATATCCTAGTATCGACTCAAGCAAAAAGCCTTGATAAAGCGCACTTCTAGTTTAGTCTCGATCCCCCTAAATCCCCCTTAAAAAGGGGGACTTTGAGAACACTCTTTTCCCCCCTTCTTAAGGGGGGTTAGGGGGGATCTAGTCTCGATTGCTTAATTATTAACTGTTTCCTTAAACTTCTTGTACAAATTGTCAAATCCCTCCAATACAGCGGGTTGTGGTGTCGTTCCCAAGCGGTTTTGATAATAGTTGCAGAACTCTGCTGCTGGATCGAAGTTGTTGGGATCGATATTAGTGCTCTCTGTTGGTTCTAGCGGTGCATCCCGATAGCGCGGTTCAATTAACAGCGCTTGAGAACAGATTTGCCGCACGCGATCGGCTAATCCGATTTGCGGGCTATCCAATTCGACAATTACCTTCAAAAAACCAGGATGATATTGATGAGCTTCTAAAATTTGATCGAGATTGTCATTATCACATTGAAGCACTTTTAACGGTTTGTGGCAAGCCACCGGTCTAAATTCTACTTTGGCTTGACTTCCCGGCTCAACTTCGATCAAGCAAAATCCTTTTTCCTGTTCGGCTTCTCCAAAATCTAACTGAATCAAAGAACCGGAATAATAAGCAGGAGAACTCTTAGCAATCCGCTGGTGAATGTGGATGTGTCCGAGGGCGACATATTGAGCTTCTGGCGGCAGAGTTTGCGATGATAGCAGGTATTGTTCTCGCGTGTAGTAAGCGACTTCGGATTTAGCCAAGCGAGCACCGTCAATGCTCATGTGTCCCATCAGCATATTCACAGTATTGTCTCGAAAATCTGTGGTTAAATTTTGCAGTAAATCTGCTACAATTTCGCGGTAATCTTGACGGCGGTTGGCGTCTCCGGAGTGCCACAGAGAATTGGCATCTAAGAGTCTTTGTTCGGAAGCAAAAGGCATCGCTCCTACGCATAGTTTACCATTTTTGGTATTCAGAGTAATGCTGCCACCGTCTGCCGATCGCCTGGGTTTACCTAAAGCGCGAACGCCGGCAAGGGATAGCAGTTGCGCGATGCTGTCGATGCGGGATGCTGAATCGTGATTGCCGGCGATCGCAATTGCGGGAATTTCGGCTGCTTGGAGTTCGCAGAAAAATTGATAGGCAATGCGCTCAGCATAGGCTGGAGGGTTGGGAACGTCAAAAATGTCACCGGCGACCAACACGGCATCAACATCGAGCTCCTTGGCTTGTTTCAAAATCTGCTCCAGGGCGATCGCAATTTCAGAAGTGCGATCGATCCCTCGAAAACGTCGTCCCAAATGCCAGTCAGCAGTATGAATTATTCGCATATTACAAGGAGTCTTTTATTTATTTTAATACTTATGGGTTTCTAACAATCGTTTAGGTGTCGCTTTCTTTTTCTTGTTCTAGAATACCTCGATCGATCTCTTCAATGTGTGCCTCAGCATAAGCAAAAGCATTTACCAAATCGGCAGCACTCAGATCCGGATGACCTTCTAAAATATGAGCATCGCTAGCACCTTGACGGCGATAACTTATTAACAGCCAAACAGGAATCCGCGTTTGTCTGATACAAGCTTCGCCGCCCATTACGCCGGGAGTCTTTTGAATTTCCGACCAAAAGTTACTTAAACTTTGGGCTAAAAATTGTATAGCTTGAGTTTTTTCCTCTGGACTTAGCGCCAGGAGTTGCGGTTGTAATTCTTTTAGTGTCATGTTCGTTATTCGTACTAAGTGGTAAAAAATATATGTTTGGTGATCGTCAAACTATTCTAGCACTTGCCACCCAGATTTATTGAGCCTATTTAAGTGCCAATTGTATAGTACGCATTGCCAGCCAAGAATAGATAATAATGTAACTCATAACTTCATTCAACAAATATAAAAACGTGCCACTTTTCAATCATCCTCATTTTCTTGAATTGCTGTTTCAATCTCGTCAGGATATGCCTCAGCATATGCCCAAGCATTTGCCAAGTCAGTGGCACGCAGAGTCGGATAATCTTCTAACAGTTCAGATTCAGAAATACCTAAACGGCGAGCATTCACCAACACCCAAACAGGAATGCGCGTTTGTCTGATGCAAGCATCGCCACCGCACACGCCGGGAGTCTTTTGAATTCCAGACCAAAAGTTGGTTAAACTTTGGGCTAAAAATAGTATAGCTTGAGTCTTTTCTTCAGGAGTTAACGCCAAAAGTTGCGGTTGCAATTCTTTCAGTGTCATGTTCGCAGTTATTGAGTTCATAAATATTAACTTGTTTTGCCCTACAGGTCTTCTAGGACTGGCTAAATCTAACAGAGGTAGGGACACGGCAGTGCCGTGTCCCTACGGCTTGTGTTGCAATACACCTAATTCTAGCGCTAAATCAAAACTTCTATTCCACAGGCTTCACATCGTGAAACCGAGTATAATCAACCACCCGCCCGCCATCCGGAGTTCTCGAAATAATATCTACAAACCGCATATTCCACACAATTTCTGACGCTACAAAAGAATGTCGCGCGTGTATAGTTTGCGAAACTGTCTCGTCAATTCCCGTTAGCGTAATTACAATTTCGGCGTGCTGCTCGATCAAATCTTTGGCGGTAAGTTGGTACAAAGGACTGTTCTCATCAATTGTGTGCATTACCGTCCAAGTTAAGGCAAAAATAGGAGATTGACTCCGCATTAATTGCAAATCGTAAAAACGCCGCATATATTCTCCTTCCGATGTTACTTCGTCGCGGATTAAAGTAGCTCGCTGCTGTGCTTCTAAAATTTGGTTGAAGCGCTGATTTCCTGCGCGGTACATCAGAGTCGGAACGCCGTTGAAAGGAGCGATTATAGCTACGCGGCTGAAGATAACTCTAGCGGTTGCTCGAGAAAATCTTGAAAAAGCCAGTCCCGTCACCATTGCGACTCCCCACAAACCAAAAAACGCTTCGATCGCAACTATAGTATTAGCGTACTCGGTGCGCGGATACATGGCACCGTAGCCGATTGTCGCCATTGTTTGCACGCTGAAATAAAAAGCATCTTTGAATGAACCAGGCCGTGCATTAGCAATGCAATCTCCTCCCGCTAAGTAAGCTAAGGCAAATAAAGAATTTGTGAGTACATACGACAGACAAATCAGCATGAAAAATTGTGGCCAAGAAAGAGTTAGCAGCCTGTGATATAGATCGGCAAAATGCAGGCGAGGTACTCCCAATTTGACAACACCCAAGGTGAATTGTCCTTTGCGATTGACTAAACGAGCCTGTGGCGGGCGGTTGCGGTGAATTTTCATTGCGATTTGTAACTGTGGCTGTGTCAAATTGTAACTATTGCTTGGAACGGGAAAACTTATCCTTTAGACTGATGTCTAATTCCAAAAATTACGATAAAAGCGGAGTTTTAGAAATGCTTGAGCTTAACTGGCATGACAATCTGGTGATCGTTTCTTTTGTCGCTGCTATTGCGGGTCTAGTCGTGCTGAGCGATAATGCCTCCTCTGACGGGGCTGACGATTCCCTAGGGGATAGCTTCGCCGCGCGTACTTTGAGCGAAGAAATCCTGATCAAGATGAGCTTTACTTACTGGATAGTTTACTGCATATCTGTTTTCGGGCTGAAACTTCACTTGCCAGAGGATAGCTGGTTGTTGCTGAGTTTGAAGCTGACTACTGTTCTTTCTTATTTGTTGACTGCTTCTAGCATCCTCAGCCTGCCGCTGCAACGCATGGCTGTCAGACAAGTTGAAGAGTCATGAACCCCATCCCTAAAGGGAGGGGCTTGTAGACTGTCCGACTCTTCGAGCGGGATGCAAGCCACAACATGACCAGCCTCAGACGCAACAAACGTCTACGTTTTCTATGGTCACGATACCTACAAATGCGTTGCTAGTTTGTAGCTCTATCGCTGGTTGTTAAACATCTGTAATGGGTTAAGGAAGTGCAACCAGCACCACAAGCCTAGAAAACATTGGCGAAGCAAACATTACCCAGTAATGGAGACTTTCAAATGTCCAATTTTGTATTTGTTCTCGACACGAACAAGCGACCCCTTGACCTAGTGCATCCGGGAACAGCGCGTCATCTTCTCAATTCAGGAGAAGCTGCTGTTTTGCGTCGTTTCCCTTTCAGCATCATCTTAAAAGAAGCTCGTCCTGAAGCCACTGTGCAAGATTTGGAACTCAAGTTAGATCCTGGCTCCAAGGTTACGGGAATCGCGATTAAGCAAGGCAACAAAATCATTTTTGGAGCCCAATTGCAGCACCGAGGGCAGCAAATTCAGAATGCTTTGCTCTCTCGTCGTCAACTGCGGCGTGGGAGACGGAATCGCAAAACTCGCTATCGGCAAGCACGTTTTCTCAACCGGACTCGCCCTGATGGTTGGTTAGCTCCCAGCTTGCAGCATCGCGTTTTAACAACGATGACTTGGGTGCAAAAATTCATCCGACTTGCACCCATCACTTGTCTGGCTCAAGAGCTAGTTCGATTCGATTTGCAACTGATGCAAAACTCTGAAATCTCAGGCGTTCAGTATCAACAGGGAGAACTAAAAGGCTACGAAGTCAGAGAATATTTGCTCGAAAAGTGGAATCGTCGTTGTGCTTACTGCTCAGTCGAAAACGTCCCGTTGGAAGTTGAGCATATTCAAGCAAAATCAAAGGGGGGTTCCGATCGAGTTTCCAACCTCACGATTGCTTGTCACGGCTGCAATCAAGGCAAGGGAAATCAGGATATTCGGGACTTTCTATCGAGCCAGCCTGACCTGCTAAATCGGATTTTGAAGCAGGCAAAATCACCACTAAAAGATGCGACAGCGGTGAATTCAACCCGATGGGTTTTGTTCAACTATCTGAAAGAAACGGGATTACCTGTCACCACCGGAACGGGCGGACAAACTAAGTTCAATCGTACCCGATTAGAATTGTCGAAATCCCATTGGCTAGATGCGGCGTGTGTGGGTCGAATCGATGGACTCGAAGTCTTGACCTCGAAGCCGTTACTGATTGTTGCGAAAGGGCATGGAACCAGGCAAATGTGCGGAACCGATAAGTATGGGTTTCCAACTCGTCACCGCTGTCGGACGCAAATTCACAAAGGTTTTCAGACCGGCGATATCGTCAAAGCGACTGTTACCGCAGGCCAGAAAATCGGCTCTTATAGAGGTCGTGTTCTCTGCCGTGCATCCGGTTCATTTGACATCGTAACAACGGCCGCAAGAGTGTCGGGCATTAGCCACAAATATTGTCAACCGATTCACAAAAAGGATGGTTACTCCTATGGATAGTTTAAGGTGGCTGAAGCCACAGCCGCGTTCCTCCCCATGCCTGAAGTCAGGGGCTTCCCGCTCGTCTTTCGGTGAAAAGAACAGGTTTGTAGTCAGGACTTCAGTCCTTCCGGTTGGAGTGAAGAAGGACTAAAGTCCTCACTACAAACTTAATTAATAGTTTTGAATTTTCTATTGTGAGACTGCTTGGTGAGTCGGCGCAGCCCGATTAGGAATAAAAGCTCGATCGAGCTTTTGACTTGTGCCGGAGTCCGGCAGGGGTTTAAACCCCTGCCTCAAAGCTAAAGTCGGTTAAAACCGACTCTCATATCAAATGCGGTGAGTTCGTCCCCATCGCGATCGCACAATCACGATTTAAAGCCCTTAGAGCTTTTCTTTTTGTCCTGCGGCTTGGACTTTGACTTGTGAACTTCGCCTAAAGCTTCCTGAAATAAGTTGTGCAGGTGCAGGGGAACGCTGGCAATTTCCGGGAGTTCGGGTTCTAAGGGTTTTTTGAATTCTTGTAACAGGGAATCTAAATCGATCTCGATCTGAAAGTCTGTGCGCTGCAATACTGTTTGCAAGATTTGTGATAATTTCGCTGGGTTAACTTTAGCTAACCGCCGCCAAATCCAGGCATTAATTGCCGGATCTTCTAGATAGCTGCGAACCATTTTCTCGTAACCGGGAATGGTGGAAAAGTCCTCGGCTGCGAGCATTTCGGTAAACTGGCTGTAGTTAGACAAAAAGGTTTGTCCCCAGCGGGAATGAGAAAGCGCTGTCACCTTTTCGGCTTTTTTGAAGCGATCGGGCAATTCGACTTTCGGCGTTACCATTTTTGAACTCGCATTGCTGTCGATCGCCACCTCAACTGCTTTAGTATCGGCGCCTGCTGCTGCGATCGCGACTGCTTTGATTTCTTCGGGATCGATTCCGGCATCTTCAACGATATCCGCGAGAGATTTACTTCCATCGATGCCGATATCAGCTAAGCGTTTTTTAGTCATTACCTCCTGAAATTGGGCCAACTGTTTGTTGAGGTGATATCCCGATAGCGTCACTTCGTCGCCGCCAAAAAATTCGGTAAAATCGTCGTGATACTGTTCTACCGACTTCCAAGCTTGCTCTAACAGTTCTGGGGCGTCGCTGTACAGGTTATTTTTGTAATTTTGCTTGAAACTGCCGATCGCCACCGCCAACTTCGGCTTGCCCAATTTCCCCATGGGAATCGGAGGCCCTGAGAGTATCCACGCCTCATCGGTGAGAGGCGCAATCCGAGCCCGCAAGATTTCTCCTAACTTAAAGCGAGACATTTCTGGGAGGAAATTAGCGCTGTTGGGCTTGACATTGTAGTGCTTCGCCGTCAGCCAGTTTGTCACCTCGAAGCTGTCAGGGGAAATTTGAGTAATTTCAAACAAGCCGGTGAAGCTTTTTTGACCCCAACTTTTTAGCAAACTGATCTCGCCCTCGGTTAAATCGGGCTGACTTTCGACAAAAAGGTCGATCGGCGTTTTGTTTCCGACTTTACCTTCGACTGTAAAACTGTCAATTACCTGATTTTGTTGAGCAATATCGTAGCGCTCGCCCGTCGAGCGAATTGCGGCAAAAGCTTCTAAAGCTACCGCCAACTCTCCCTCAGCATCCAGCACAAAGTCAATTAAATTTTGCTTGAGTGTCCAAGCTCTTTCCAACATTGCATCCACAAGTTATACCGATTTTGAATGAAAGGATTTAGATTCTTAACAATTATCGGACTTGAAGCAACCGACGCTTTACGCTCCGGCTGGGATAGAATGGCGCAGATTGCGAAGAATGACCGAAATATGCGATCGATGCCTGAGTCCTGAATTAGTTTAATTTTAAGCCTAATATTCAAAAAATAATGTCCATCTCAAACTCCGTTGTTAATAAGTTTTTTTGCACCCCCAGCCGGAGGGTGCATCTCACTTTTGTTTGAAGAGGGCGAAGCATGACCGCATATAAGTTATTAGTTATATCTCATATTCACTGCGGTCATGCTTCGCCCCTACAGATATATTTTCTTGCACAAGCCGCTGCACCCCCAGCCGGACAACCAACCGCGCACAAATCTTGCTTTCTGAAAAAAGCGATTTCAACGCAGCCGAAAAATACCCCTCCCGATGTAGAGAGGGTCTAAAAATCCCCAATAACTTTGCTAAACTCGCCTTGAAAATAGTGTCATATGATGTCCGCTCGATTACCATAAAAAAACAGTTCGTAGTGCGGACTTCAGTCCGCAATCCGGCTGCGGACTTAAGTCCGCACGTGCGTTCCTTACCCAAACACTTCGCTGCATTCAGCAGCGCTGGTACAAAACTCCCGCACGATCGAGTTTATGTGCATCCTAGACTGAAAAATACCAGCAAAATGCTTTGACCAAGAATTTCTTGATAGTACCCGCCACGTGATTTATCAATCCCAAATCGAAAATCGAAAATCCTCTCTTCCCCCGAATTTATCCGTGGGGTCGCCTCTAAAATCTAAAATCTAAAATCTAAAATCGATTGACTCAATGTTTGTCCAAGAGCTTTTAAAACCCGCTTCATATCAACGTCTCCTCGTATTTTGTCGCAAAAATTGTCGTGTTTGTTTTCCCGATCGGGCGATCGCGCGTCAAGAACCTTGGTTGAAGCGCCATCTTTGTCGCAGCTACCAAAGAGCGATCGAGCGAACAGGGATATTTATCGTGATGTGCAACATACTAAGCTCCTGCTTGTTACCATTACTTCTACCAAAAGATAGATTAGTTAAACAAGCGGAACTCATCTTTTATGAGGTTGTCTGAGGGGCGATCCCCATTCCTACAAAAAACCCATCTAGCGGTTTTCCTATCAATTTCAAACCCTTACTCTTCTCTTCTGGGTCTTTCTATAGCAATCCTAATTGATTTGCTAGTCCTAGAAATCCGGCTCTCCAGAACTTATGGTGATAATTTTATCTAATGCAAGAAACAAGCTAATACGCGATTTCTAAAATTATCAAAATTAGAAAAGCCATACCCTTGTCGCATAATTAACTTAATTTTATTATTAATTCCTTCCATCACTCCACTGGTTGTGCGATGAACAAAGTAGTTGCAGATACCTTCAAAATGATTCTCAATTGTTGATGCAGATTCTCTAAAAAATAATCGTGCATGATTTAGCCATTTTTTTAATTTTTCCTGCCCTTTTTTGACAGTTAAATTAGTTTCATATATTTCCCTAAAATCTTCCTTCATCTGATATGCAATCCTCAAACATTCTGATTTTTTTAAGATCAATTCTAATTTATCAAGCTGAAGAGGATTAAGAGCTTCCCCATTACTTAATAATAAATATTTACTACATCTATCTGTAATGCCTGCTGCTCTACGTAATTTATTTAAATCTCGATTTACCACTTTCATGACATGAAAACGGTCAATGACAATTTGAGCATTTGGAAATACTTCTTTGATAACTTTAGGGAATCCTCCCCACATATCAACACTCACTTCTTCAACTTGCTCACGAACCTCAACTGGTTGCTCCATAAGGACTTCAATGATTTCTTGCTGGCGGTGAGAGTCAATCATTTCAATCAAATCACCTTCAGAAATATCACTAACAACAGTCACAAACTTTCCTTGACCTTTCCGCATACTTATTTCATCCAAAGAGATTCGCTTAGCTGGCTTCCAAGTTGTTGTTTTTTTTTGCTTAATTACTTGATCGAATATTCCTTTTATTTCGTCATAACTTAGTTGCTCTTCTCGCCCAATCTGTTCTATATTCGATTGTTTAACGCGCTCATAAATGTTTTGCTCATATCGTTGAGTATGCCTTCTTTTTTTGTCCAGAAAATGTATTTGTTCTGTGGGATATCGTTGGCAATTAGGACAGTAAAACTGCCGTCGTGGGATTTTTAAATAAACAGGACGACCAAAGACTGGCAAATCTCTTACTAAGATTGGTCGATTCTGATGCAATTGTTCGGTATAATTTTGACAGTGATGACAAACCATACCTTCTCCTACAATTCTCAGTCCTAAGAAAATTTTTCCCTCAATTTGAGTACAACTTTCAATCTTGACTCCAGGCAAGTCTAATAGATAGTCTAAATAAAAGTCCATGACAGTAAATGTATTGTTTGTTACATTATACACCATAAAGTCAGGAGAGCCAGAAATCCTGAAATCCTTGTTCAACAAGGAGTCTCGCAAGACAAAAAGGTTTTTATCTTGTGCCAATCCGATCTGATTGCTATAGGTGGAACAGGCGTCTCGCCTGTCCTTCTTAGGTTCATCAAAAAAAGCCCCTTGACCAAACATCAAAACTTGCATAAATACCCGATCGAACTACAAGAAAACCTGCTCTATGTTGAGGTTTCGGTTCTGCATAGCTCCTTCAAACAGCTCAGTAGAAAGAGCCTGTTCTACCGACCAAACCCCCGGTTTTGTCAGTTTGCCCTCTAACATCAATTGAGCAATGCTGCCAGTACCGATGCCCGTTGCTGTGGCAGCATTCGGGTGTACCGCTGTCGATCGCACTTTTGCGGGTTGACCGTTTTTGATGCCGCTCACTTGCGATCGCACAGCCACGCCCACACCGCTAAAATTATTGGTAACAGCAGTCATCCCGTAGCTGACATAAGACAAAAACTCAATGACTGAATTATTTTTCAGCCAGCTATCCGGCCAGTATTTAGCAACAAACCAGGTAAGGTGATTGTAAAGGTCGGGAGAAGTGCCAAATTTAGTAATAACTGTTTTGACTGGGAAAGTTTCGGGCAAAGTAATTGCTTCCGGCATATCGAACCAGTAAACGCCTGTTTTGCCGTAGGGTGCTGGAAATTCTATCGTTTCGCGATCGGTGTAGGGTTTGATTTGCTGTAGTTTGCCATCAACCAAAACATCAAAAGGAGTTTGCAAACCCAAAAAAGTAGTACGCATGACGGTAACGCCAGCACCCCCAGAACCGCCGACAACATAACTCAAATGAATGTGTTCTGCGGTATCTAACTGCTCCACATCTCGGCGCACCATGCTGTTAGAAACCCCCGGAAAAATGCCCGTATTGATAATCGCTGTCACCCCGGCATTTTTAGCAAGTTCCCGGCAGTCTAAAGCTCTCCGAGTAAAACTGCGACTGTCGCTGACATCGGTATAATTAACACCTGCTTCGATGCAAGTTTTCAGCACGCCCGCATCTCGGTAGTGAAAAGGCCCGGCACAGTGCACGACGAGGTTAGAGGATGAAACCGCTTGGCGCAGAGCAGCACTGTCTGCTAAATCTAAAGCTAAATAGCGCGATCGATCCGACGGCAACTCTGCTGGAAGAGAGCCATTGGGATCGCGTCCGGTAACAGTAATTTCTGCGTCGGTATAGGTGAGAATATCTTGGGCAACGCTGCTGCCAATTCGTCCGCGCCCGCCGACAATCAAAACTCGGTTTGCCATCGCTCAAAAAAGGGTAACGCCATCTTTCACTATGTCAACTTTTGGCAGGTCTTTTCATCCACATAAAGTATGACTTTATGATAACTGATATCTCGCACCAATATCCATAACCCCAGAAGGGCGGTGAAAACCAATAAATCAAACTAATTACAGACAAGTTAAATAAACCTCCACCAAAGTAGAAAATCCTTTATTGACAAGGTTTGATATCTGAGTTAAAATGTAATCATATATGAACAGTCCGTAATATTTTTGATAATTCCTTATAATAAACCTAAAATAAAACACTATGACATCTGAAGGTAATGTAGCTGATACGGGTATTGTAGAACAAGCTAAACAACTAATCGCCGAAAAAAGAGCATCAGATATGCCTGAAGCACTCGAAATATTGAAACAGCAAGCTAAACGCGATAAAGATAAAGAAAAAATGGAAAAAATTAAAAGCACCCAGAAATTCTTTGGTGACAGACATAGCCGATCCAGCGGCAAAAAGAAGAAGACCAAAAGGTAAGCTGCTCAAAGAAATATCTCCCAAAATTAGTCTGCAATTAGTGTAGTACCACGAAATTAAGAGAGTTTTGGGGGAGGTCGAATTACTCACACTTAGTCATTTTGATACTTGCGTAATGCCATTTAATCTAACTGACTAAGTGTGAAAATAACCTAGGCTGAAAGGACTAAAATTTAGGGAGGTGCAAAAATTATGGATAAGCTGACAACTGAAACACTGCTAGATTATTGCGGTTCTGATGATTATGCCCTGCAAACAGAAGCATTGATACAGCTTGTAGATGCAGAAGTTTATGAGGCTGTACCGAAGATATTAAGATTGCTAAAATCCGCCGATGAATCCATTAGAGCCCATGCAGCCGAGGCATTAGGTTATCTGGGTTCAGAGCAAGTAGAGACAGTTGGTTTTGCATTAATGCCTTTGCTAAACGATCCTGAAGAACTGGTTAGGTCTGAAACAGTGGAGGCATTGGGAGAACTTGGTTATAGTCCTGCGGTTGAACCGATAGAATATATTCTCAGACACGATCCTTCAGCACTGGTTCGCGCATCAGCAGCAGAAACTCTTGGATATTTAGATGAATCATTAGCTATAGAAACTCTGGAGCTTTCACTGCTTGATGTTGATGAAGATAAAGCAGTTAGAGGGTATGCTGCTAATTCGATCGGGCTTTTAGGTACGCCGCAGCTATTGCCAAAACTGGAAGAGTATCTAAAATTAGAGCTTCCTTTATCAGTAAAAGCTGAATTGCTGGGAGCGAGGTACTGGTTGGGCGCGAAAGAAGATATCGAGAAGCTATTGAGTTTGTTGGATAATGCTGATGAACATTTAGCAATGCTCATCCTGAATATTTTAACAGATTTGACCGAACGGGAGGAGCAGCCAACATTGGCGAAAGATGCTCCCGATTTAGAAAGGGTGTTAAGTGCGATCGCAAATCGTTTTCCCCTCACAGGGAATCAACCCGAAAAAATTCTCGCACTCGCACACTGATAAATTAATACAAATAAACGCAGATGTAATTCATCTGCGTTTATCTGCGTTCATCTGCGGTTAAAAATCTTACTTCTAATTAATCCGAAACACCGACTTAGCCGTCGATTTCAGAGAATTAGCCGCATCGCTCAAGGTTTGCGCGATCGGCTGCTGCGAGTGCATGAACACGCGAGCAGTATTGCGTCCCGGCATCCCCGAAATCGAGCCGCCTGGGTGCGTACCCGCACCGGTGAGGAACAAACCGTCGATCGGCGTTTTGTAATTCGCCAACTCGGGTAACGGACGGAAAAATATCATCTGATCCAGCGTCATGTCAACGTGGTAATAATTCCCCTTCAGCGCCCCCAAACGCTCTCCCAATTCCGCCGGACTTTCCACGCGGCGGCCGATAATTGAGTTCTTGATATTGGGTGCGTATTCTGCTAATTTGTCAATGCAGCGATCGGCAACTTTGTTTTTCAGCTCGTCCGTCCAACCCGTACCGTGCTGGCCGGTTCCTTCAGCATTTTCGATTTGGTAAGGAGCAAAAAATTCAATCCAAGCCGTATGGTGTCCGGGGGGAGCCATTGACGGGTCTCGTACCGTCGGAAACACGACATACATCGACGGATCGGAATCGGGGATTTTGCCGATCGCAGGCTGAGTATGAGCAATTTCCACGTGTTTCACCGAATCAGCAATCAAAACAGAACCCATTAAATATTCGTCTTTATGGTTCCAGCGATCGAACTTCGGTACTTCATTGAGAGCTAAATCTATTTTCAGAATTGTCTCATTGTTATTGACAATTTTGCGCTCCAATCTTTCCCGCAAATTCGGATCGGCACTGTCAACATCGCTATCATCCATCAAGTGCAGAAACAAACGCTTCGCATCAATATTAGAAATGACGCCTTTAGTAGCTCGATATTCTGTGCCGCCTGCAACTCTAACACCGACAGCGCGGCCATTATCAACTAATATTTTCTCGACGTGCTGGTCAGTAAGTATAACACCCGCATAGCTTTTCACTAAATTGACCAGCGCTTGCACCAATGCACCCGTTCCTCCGCGCGGCCTCGCCATCCCAGGATTGTGGCGCATTGCCATCATAATTGCGCCTACAGCAATGGTTTTTTGTGAAGGAGGCGCGCCCAACTCTGCGGCCAGTCTTGCCAAAGGTGCTTTCAAAAATTCCTCATCAAACCACTCGTTGAGAATGTCCTCAGCGCTGGTAATCATCGTGCGAATAAAGTCCAGCGTTTTGTCTGGAGAACCAATGACTGAAAATAAGTCTTTGAGTTTGGCAATATCGTAGTTACCGGCAATATCTATTATAGACTTTGGCGGCGCGTTAAACATCGGAATCATCGCGCTTAAAGCGCGCTGCCAAAAATCTGTATATTCGGCATATTTTTTCGCATCGCGTTCGTTGTAGCGGGCAATTTCTGCACAAGTTTTTTCTACGGAACCGTGCGCCAAGAAATATTTGCCGTCTGGATGCGGACAAAACGCCACTGGATCGCAGTAAAGATATTCTAATCCGTATTTTTCCAGTTCTAACTCTTCTACAACTGGCCCTAAATGGATAAATTCGTGGTCGATCGCGCACAAGTTGAATTTAAAATCTGGTAATTCGGGAATCGCAGCTTCGGTAGTCGCGGCGCCACCGGGAACGGAACGTTTTTCTAACAAAAGAACGGTATATCCGGCTTTGAGGAGATAAGACGCACAGACAAGCCCGTTGTGACCTGCTCCTATGATAATCACGTCATACGTTTGCATAGATGAAGCTTTGGGATAGGATGTTTTTCTCATTTTACAAATGTTAACAACTTTGCGGGCTCTATCAATAGAAATAGATTCATCTTAAGAGATTAGTTTGAGCATCTTACAAAAGATGGAGTTCTTACCTAGTGCTGCTGTGCGATCGCCTTTATTTCTTCTTGAATTTACCAGAAAGAATTGGTTTAAAGCCGCAACCCCGATCGGGATAAATTAAAATCAGACTATTCATTACTCCAATCCTCTTCCTTCCAGGTAGAGGTAGCTGTCAACTGTCAACTGTCAACTGTCAACTGAACGAGCGATCGCCACGCCAATTTGCCCAGCATCATATCACAGAAATTTTCATTTATCGGTATTATATAAAAAATTAACAATCCGTAGGATTTCCCAGATAAACTATTGTTTTGTAAACCAATGAAACAAAGCCACGATCGCCACAGTAAGCTTGATAAAGTTCGGTTAAATCCGAGATAAGTTTCTGCAATGGAGGCCCGGAGTTCGGCATATAAGATGAGCTTTGTGCCCGCCCGATTAACCCTGCTAAATCTAAATCTTGTCTGTTAGCAAATTCGATCGATCGCACATCAGTAAAATCTGCACTCGCAAGCAAAGGTTCGATCGAGCGATCGTGCTTTTGGGCAGGATAGCTCTGGGAAGCGCTCTTAACAATTTGAGTGTAGCCCTCTGTCAGCGCATCCGTGCGATCGCGCAAATTCCAAACTACAGTCAACCTTCCCGATGGCTTGAGAATTCGCCGAAATTCTGGTAAAGTTAAAACAGGATTGAACCAATGGAAAGACTGGAAACACGCGACTAAATCGAGCGATCGGTCAGGCAAATTAGTGGCTTCGGAAGTTCCGTCTCTAAACTCTACCAAAGTATGAGGTGCGGCCGCTTGTCTCATCTCGGCATTGGGTTCGATCGCTAATACTCGAACCTCTCTTTCTGCTAGCAAACGGGAAGAAATTCCTGTACCTGCACCGATATCGGCTGCGGTTAACCGTGAAGGTTCCCCAAGTCCTGCTAAAATCGCATCGATCGCAGCGGCTGGATAACTCGGGCGGTATTTGACATAATCCGTAGCGCGATCGGAAAATCGACCTAGCGGATTCATCTCGTATAACGGCGGTTTGGAGTTATCAGTCATTAGTTATTAGTTATGTATGAGTTATGAGTTATCAGTCATTAGTTATTAGCCATCAGTAATCATACCAAATCCGGGTTTAGAGCGCCGTTTATTTTCTTAGTCCGCGAAGGCGGACTTCGTTTTTGTAGAAGCGATTTTAATCGCCGAATCATAGTTCGATCGTAGCGCGGAACGGGCGATCGGCGAACAATATTAATACTCATCTACAAACTGCTCGTGAACCCACAGGAATTCGCGCCGTCTGTTCTGTACCCGAACTAAGCCACCAAAACCAGGATCTTTGGCTTTTAGCAGCGCGTGTAATTCTCGCAAAATCGAGCCTTTCGCCATGATTGCTGAGTCGCCCTGTTGCCAATCTGGGATGTCATTTTCGCCAGACAAATTAGTAGCTAAATCGCTACCTTTCAAGGTAGATTCGATGCTTTTTTGTCCTAAATCGAGTTCTTCTTCAATGCCTTTGTAGGTAGCTTCGTCTAGCATGAACTTGGTGGCAGAGGCTGCGACAGGTAAGACTAGACTCAGGGTTCCGGTCAAAATTTTGAGATAGGGGGCTGCTATGGTAAACCATTGGCGCGATACTTCCAATTCATAAACTCCTTTCTGCTTGTCGTGAGGATTTAAGGCGGGAAGCGGTTGACGAGAGTGTTCGCACCAGAGGGTTATTTGCAATTTTGTACTAATCCATTTTGGGCGATCGAAAAACTTGGGATCTACGGGCTTGAAACTGAACAGGCGCGGGCCATCTTTGGCTTCATCGGTGAGCATTTGCATCAGTGACGCAAATTGCTCATCGACTTTGCTGAGAATGATCCGCTGTTCCTGAGACAATGACTGATATCGTTCTTGATTTCGACTATCGAAAATCACTAAATCTTCGCGGATGATTTTTAGCTCGTCTTTGAACATATTTCGGAACTGCTGAATGCCGATTTCTTGAGATGGGGGTTGAGCAATCGGTGCGTTATTCAGCAAAGAATCGATGTTTTGCCATTTATTACAGAGTGAACATGGATAATCATGACGATTATCTTTTTTGCTTTCAATTAGTTTCTCTACTTCAAATAGCGCGTTTCCAGGCAGATTTTTACCACAAGGCGCAATACAAGGAACCATCACATTACATCGCAATCCTTCCCAGAAATTCTCGACTAGCCATTTAATCTCTGCCGTGAGATAAGACAAGAACCGTTCTGGATAAGCCGCCCGCACGGTGATTTTGACATCCGTATTAATATATTCCAGCAATGCCCGACCGTTGTAGTCGTCGTCAAGCATCAAACCGCGTTGCCAATGGATACTTTGTTCGTAATTGCATCGCCCCAGTGAGTATTTGTGCAAGCGCACAATTAACTGGTAAAACAATCCTTCTGCGACTGCAAGTTGTCCTCGATCGTCCACAATGCGGCAGATTTGCACTTGTTGTCTGTCTCCGGCTTCCGGTTGCTGTCCCCAATTGGGCAATTCCGGGCGTGTATCGGGTACGAGTTGAGCAATCAAACTGGTATTACTGGGTTTAGTTGGATCGAGTACCACGCGGTAGGACAAATCGAAGCGTTCCATCAGCTTGAGAAAGATGGGATGTAGTTCTTTCGGGTAGCCGTTTTCGCCTGGAAACGGGGGATTCCTCCATAATTCACCCAGATGCTCAAAGTCTACTAAACCGTTGCGGCGGCGGGTCGTTTCATCATCAAGTACGAAGCTAATTGCCTTGGCCAACCAGTCGGGTTTGAGGATGACAATATCTCGCAGTATTGGATCGTAATGGTAATGGATGATATGCCCCAAGGTATGGGAAATGCGAAGAAAAAGTTCTGCTTGTTCTTTATCGATTCCGTGTTTAGCGCAGATGGCAATAACTTCATCGTAGGGCAGATAGGCTTTGTCGTTTGTCTGCAAGATTTCCCGCACTCGCTGCCATTTGGCGGGAATCGAACGTCCCATTTCGGGAAGAGAGGCGGCGACATTAGCGATCGCACTTTTTAATTCTGCCACGCCGTTGCAGGAGTTCTGAGTGTCAGGTTTGCTGTCGATATGAAAGAAGCCAAGCACCGTATCGCAGCCGAATCGATCGCGAATTTCCTGTCTGTCAATGTCGGGTTGTCGCTGTCCAGGGCCGCCGTGGGTGGCGACTACTAGGACTTTGGCATCTGGTTCGCGATGCTTGATTAGGGTAATCCACTCTTTGACAAAGCCCTGCTGGGGGCCTTCTCGTGGCTTCCACACCACCAGATACACGGCTGGTGCACTGAAAAACAACTGGTGTGTGGGTCGATAAACCGGTTGACCGCCAAAATCCCAACCATTGAGGGATATTTCTGTGTCGGTTTCAGGATGGGTGACAATGACTGGCTTAATTTCAATGCCGTGAGTGGTGGGACGACTTTCTAGCCATTCGTCTTCTCGTAATGCTCCGAGGAGGCAACTTTTGCCTACCTCGCCTTCGCCGATTAAAATCAGCTTGGCTTCGTTCAGGGTGATTTGTGCTTCTGCCTTTGCTCGTAGGTATTGCAAAAGGGCTTTAGTGCCTTGTTCATAGGCGGCGGCGAGGTCAGAATTGAGAGGGTTGTTGTGGAGGTAGAGCAGTCGCAACTCGGTGAGGAAGACCATCGCTTCTGGTAGTTCCCTCAGTTGGTTACTGGAAAGGTAAAGCCCACGCAACTGGGTGAGGGAGGCGATCGCCTCTGGCAGTTTCGTCAGTTGGTTGTTGTGGAGGTAAAGCTGTTGTAATTCGGTGAGGGAGGCGATTGCCTCTGGCAGTTTTGTCAGTTGGTTGTTGTGAAGGTAAAGCTTTTCCAACTGAGTGAGGGAGGCGATCGCCTCTGGCAGTTTCGTCAGTTCCAGATCGCTAAGATTGAGTGTTTTTGCTCCCTCTCGCCGCGCTTTTCCAATGCGCTGATATGCTTTCCGATCGCCCTCAGTTCCTGACATTGCCAATTCCTTATTTTGATTTTTGTATATAAGTTCGATCATCGCCTTTTGAGATGAAAGGGCGATCTTGAGACATGATTTGATTTTGAATATTCCTTAATCTCACTACAAAATAACACGAATATTTTGGCGATTCGTGAGGTTTGAGTAAGGTTTTTGAATCTCGACGCGCCTAGTCCAAGAAACCGGGTTTCTACGGTAATTTACGCCTCCTCATGAGATTTTACGCAGAAACCCGGTTTCTGAGTCCCACGCGCTGAGTCCGAGAAACCGGGTTTCTACGAGAATTTACGCCTCCTCATGAGATGATCTGAAGAAACCCGGTTTCTGAATCTCGACGCGCCTAGTCCAAGAAACCGGGTTTCTACGACAATTTACGCCTCTTCACGAGATTTTCGCGAGAAACCCGGTTTCTGAGTCCCACGCGCTGAGTCCGAGAAACCGGGTTTCTACGAGAATTTTCGTATCTTCACGAGATTTTCGCGAGAAACCCGGTTTCTGAGTTCCCGCGCTGAGCCCAAGAAACCGGGTTTCTGTGAGAATTTACGCCTCTTCACCAGATTTTTCGTATAAACCCGGTTTCTGAGTTCCACGCGCTTAGTCCAAGAAACCGGGTTTCTGCGATAATTTAAACAACCTCACCAGATTTTTCGTAGAAACCCGGTTTCTGAGCCTCCCAGTTTCTGACTCCGGCTAGCCACTCACCTACCTTCTGATATGCCACGTCGCCAAGTTATCTTGCAAGCGGGTAATTACTACCATGTTTATAACCGAGGTAATAACCGTCAGTTGATATTTTTTGAACGAGAAAACTATATTTATTTTTTACGCCAATTAAGAAACCATCTGATTACTCATGGTGTCGATATTCTTGCTTATTGTTTGATACCGAACCACTATCATTTATTAGTTCACCTGAACACCAATCGTTTTTCCAACCTGATGCAGGCATTTACTCTGTCTTATACTAAGGCTATTAATAAACGCTATCAAAGAGTTGGTTCACTTTTTCAGGGACGGTTTGAGGCGATTCATGTGGGAGCATCTCAATTTTGTAAAAAGCATTTTTTTTATTATAGTGCTGTCCCCGCTCGCGTATTGTACAACTCGCGAGCGGGGACAGCACTATCTATATATAGCCTTTCTCAAAAAGATGAGGTATAACTGACAGCCCACACAACCCTTAAACCAAGAGGGCCCAAGCCCAACAACATACCTCATCTTTCTGAGAACCGCTATAAATGAAAAACTGAGATGCTCCCAGTTTCGATGGATCTGTTTGGGTTGCCCCTTTTGCTGCTGTTTTTCACGATTAATTGACCCGCCCAAAAACGGAAGTCCCCGCAGGGCTGTCGTGGGTATCCCAAGATTTTAGACCTTAGTTAGACCTCGCAGATTTATCTGTGGAGTGAATCTAAAATCTAAAACTGGTTCGATCGCGAAGTCGAAGAATCTAAAATCTAAAATCTAAAATCGACTGACGAGGTTTAAAGCAATCGAATCTACTTCGATCGCAAATTCTGACAAACAAAACCAAGCTAACACCAGCGATACCGAACGCTGGGCTTCGTTAATTGGTGGGCGAGCGCTGGTGCTGTTTGGTTTGTCGCAGCGTTCACTCAGAGGTGCTTTGCTGGCGGTTGCGGGCGGCAGTTTGGCGGCGCGCGGACTCGGGGTTGTGGAGGGTTTGCAGTCGGCTGCGGATGCGAATCAAAGGTAAAAGTGGCGATCGAATACAACCCTCCGGGCGGTGCGATCGGTGCGGGCGCTGCTAAACTATTTGGGGAAGATCCAGAACAGCAAATTGCTGACGATTTGCGCCACTTTAAGCAGTTTATGGAAGCTGGGGAAATAGCTACGACGGAAGGTCAATCTTCGGGCCGCAAGTTATAATTGCGATCGTGTTGGCTCGTCTAAAAATCATCAAGTATGAGGTACGTTGTTGCGCTTGGGCGCTATGCTAGATCTATGAAAGAGCGCTGAAGCGCAACAACGTACCTAAAGATCGATTCCCAGAAGAGTGCCTGTTGTGTTTATGACTAAAGTTCTTACTACGAACCTTTGAGTTTGTGTTACTTAAAATATTTGTTTGTTAGATTATTAACTGATGCCACCTGAAGTGATTTTTGGAAATGCGGGTGCTGAAGGTGCAAGTCGCGGCGGTTGGTTTGCGGGTCACTTTATAATGCCCGAAGATGACGCGCGATCGACTTCTGCGTTAGAGGTAAAATGGGGCGTTCACTCCGCCGGAGATTGCAGGACTCAGTGGGCGGTAAATGCGGCAGCAACTACGCTTTCTATTCTGGTAAAAGGGCGGTTTCGCTTGCAATTTCCTTCGCAAGAAATCTTGCTGTGTTGTGAAGCAGATTATGCTCTCTGGCTGCCGGGAGTGCCTCATTATTGGTCGGCCGAGGAGGATTCGGTTATCGTGACTGTGCGGTGGCCTTCGGTGTCGGGAGATAGTTCTGCGATTAAGAATTAACTTGAACTTCGGGAACTAAAACGCGACCATTATAACCCGCGCGGTGGTAACGATCGATCGCCTCTGATGCAATAACATCGGCTTTCCCACTCTTAACCAGTGCAACACAAGCACCGCCAAAACCTCCGCCCGTCAGCCTCGCGCCGAAGACTCCGGGGATTGACTGCAAGATTGCCGCCAAGGCATCTACTGCAACCACCGAAACTTCGTAGTCGTCGCGCAAACTCGCATGGGAAGCATTCATTAAATCGCCGAAACGTTCGGCTGGTAAAGATTTTACAGCTTGCAGCACGCGGTTGTTTTCGGTGACTACGTGGCGCGATCGCCTTTTTAGGGGTTCTGGCAATACTTCCACTGCTTTGGGATCGCTGATATCCCTAAGGGCTTTAACTCCCAATATCCGGGCGGATTCTTCGCACTCAGCACGCCGCTGGTTGTAGCCACTTCCGGCTGCTAGGTTGTGGCTTTCACCGCTGTCAATGACTAAAATTTCTGTGCCTGTGGGAAAAGGTAGCGCGCGGTATTCGAGGCTGCGGGTGTCGATAAATAGCATCGTGTTGGTGTCTGCTAAACTCGACGCCATTTGATCCATGATGCCACAGTTCACCCCGGCATACCGGATTTCGGTTAGCTGTCCGATTTGAGCCAGCCGCACGTCGTCTAGGGGGAGGTTCAGCAGCGCGCGGATTGCTCTGAGGGTGGCTATTTCTAAAGCGGCGCTGCTGGACAAACCGGCGCCGATCGGCACATCGGAGGTAATGTAGAGATTTATTGGTGGTATTTTGTACCCTTCTTTTTCTAAAAGTCTGATGCAGCCACAGATATAACTGACGAATTTTTGCGGTATGGTATCGTCGTCTGAAAAATTTATGAGTTCGTCATATTCGGCTGAATAAAAATGGTGTCGGGTATCGCTGCTGAAGCCAATTTGTACTGTTGTGCGCTGCCCAATCGCAGTCGGAAGTACAAATCCATCGTTGTAGTCTGTGTGTTCGCCCAGCATATTTACTCTTCCGGGCGCGCTGGATTGGTAATTGGTAATTGGTAATTGGTAATTGGTAATTGGTAATTGGTAATTGGTAATTGGTAATTGGTAATTGGTAATTGGTAATTGGTAATTGGGAAGAAATAAACTTATTTTTTATCGTTAATTATTTTATGATGCCCAAGTTTTTTGCTGAATTCAACCCCTGTTTACAAAAATAAACATAACTTTAGCTTGGGAAAAAATATGGGGTTGTGATAGAATGGCAGGCTAAGATTTCTCGAAGAATTCAAAAAATGCGATCGACCAGACCCCGGAAACAGTTTGCTCAACATTGGCTCAAAAGCGAGAAAGCCTTAGATAAGATTGTCAAAGCGGCGAGTTTGTCGGGCGATCGCGTCCTGGAAATCGGGCCGGGCACTGGGATTCTGACTCGACCCTTGCTGGCTGCGGCTGAGTCTGTTGTTGCGGTGGAGATCGATCGAGATTTGTGCCTAAAACTCGCCAAGCAACTAGGCAAAAACGACAACTTTTTACTGCTACAAGGCGATTTTCTGGAAATGGATTTAGAGGCTGAACTAATCGCCTTTCCCAAATTCCAAGATCCCAATAAAGTTGTTGCCAACATTCCCTACAATATCACCGGCCCCATCCTGCAAAAACTGCTGGGAACGATATCTGTGCCGGTTGCGAAACCCTTCGATGCGATCGTCCTGTTGGTGCAGAAAGAAGTAGCCCAAAGGCTTTACGCTAAACCTGGTTCGACAGCTTTTGGCGCTTTGTCGGTGCGGGTGCAGTATTTAGCAGAATGCGAGTTAATTTGCGATGTGCCGTCTAGAGACTTTTATCCGCCGCCAAAAGTCGATTCCGCCGTGGTGCGGCTGCTGCCCCGAGTGATAGAAACGCCAGCAGTTAATCCGCGTTATTTAGAGACTTTAGTCAAGTTAGGATTTGGCAGCAAGCGCAAGATGCTGCGTAATAATTTAAAAGGATCTGTGGATTTAGATAAACTCGTTCAATTGTTAGAAAAGTTACAGATCAATCCTCAATCTCGCGCTGAAGATTTAAGCGTGGCGCAATGGGTAAATTTGAGCAATAATTTGTTTTCCGATGACTAGAATCCTTGCACTCCCAAGCTTTCTTATCTGGAAATAATCTGCGTTGCATCGTCGGTTGCATCTGCGGTTCGCCTATCAATCAAAGATTTATGCAATAAGTTTACTGATAACTGATGATTAATAACGTTCGCGAACTCTTGTTTACTCGCAAAACATGACTGATGAATAATGACTAATGACTTTCGCGTTTGGAAATAAAGTAAAGCAGTGTAATCGGGAGCGAGAAATAGGCGATCGCAATTATTGAATCTGAGGCTACGTGCAGCCAGACTAACTTGGTCTGCCATCGATAACAGCGCCCGTGGGGAATAAATGACCCCGAACTAAAAAAAGTTTTCCACATTTCCTGCATAATATTTCCTTTGAGTTGTGAGAAAATGTAGTCTGACTGGTGTCAATTAATTTCTTCAACCAGGGGTTTCTTTCACCCGCGGCTTAATCACCTATGCGTTCATATTCTCTGCTAGCTTCAGCAAAAATCAATCTGTATTTGGAGATAATAGGCGATCGCCCCGACGGATATCACGAACTGGCGATGGTGCTTCAAAGCATAGATTTGGCCGATCGAATTGACTTGCGCGCGATCGGAACGGACACGATCCGCGTGCGCTGCGATCACCCCCAAGTCCCGCCGGACAAGAATAATCTGGCTTATCGCGCGGCGGATTTGTTGGCGCAGCAATTTCCAGATGCTTTGGCGAAATACGGCGGAGTCGAGATTGCCATTCACAAGCAGATTCCGGTGGCCGCGGGGCTCGCCGGCGGTTCTGCAAATGCTGCCGCAGTTTTAGTCGGGATGGACTTGCTGTGGCAATTGGGACTCACTCAATCGGAGTTGCAAGAGTTGGGGGGAACTCTGGGTTCTGATGTGCCTTTTTGCATTGGAGGAGGTACGGCTCTGGCAACAGGTCGTGGGGATAAACTCTCTCCCCTGCCTGATTTGGGAGGTTTTTGTGTGGTGCTGGCGAAGTTTCGCAATCTCAGTATTTCTACTGCATGGTCGTATCAAACTTATCGCAAACAGTTCAGTAGTTCCTATTGTGCACCAGAAGATTTGGAATGTCGCCGCCAAAGGCTACATTCAGGGCCGATGGTGGGGGCGATCGCCCAAAAAGATCGATCGAAAATTGGTCAATTGCTGCACAACGATTTAGAAAAAGTTGCTTTACCCGTGTACCCGCAGGTGTTGCAATTGCGGGAGGCTTTTGAGTCGGCGGGGGTTTTGGGCGCGATGATGTCCGGTTCCGGGCCGACGGTGTTTGCGCTGTGTGAGTCTCCAGAGCAGGCTCAGCAGGTTCTGGAACGGGTGAAAAGTGCGATCGCTTCTCCCGATTTGGATTTTTGGGTAGCAAAGTTTAGCAATACTGGGATTCGGATTTTTTCGGAAGGAAATGATACGAAACCGCCGATTGTGAGGGTGTAACTCGCTGTCGGGTGCGATCGCGATCGTCGGTTAAATGTCAGTGGGGGCGATCCTCTCCGAGGGCTGCGCTAACGGCAAAAATGAATCTAACTTTGCGCGGAGTCTATTAAGATCGCAGAACTGATAAAATGACATGAAACACCGATTTTAGTTTTGGTAAATTAACCAGAAATCTAAAATCTAAAATCTAAAATCTAAAATCGCCATGGCTGATTTAACTAATCCAAATTCCACTTCTGAACCTCTAAGTTCGGCGCGGGATGCAACGCCTGCATCTCCCAAGCAGCCGACTGTTTTGCGGTGCGTGATTGGTTCGCTGATCGCGAGTGTGTTCGCTTTTGGTTTGTATTCGCTAACTATGTCGATCGCTCTAAATTTTGCTAGCAAGCCGCTGCATTCCACCAATATTACTGTGCTTAAAATTAGTGTCGCCGTGCGAACTTTAGTCGTGGGGATGGTGGCTTTAGGTACGGGCGTTTTTGGGCTGGCGGCAGTCGGCTTAATGCTGCTGGGTTTGCAAATTGGGATTCAAAAGTTGGTGAAGAAACCTGCTGGTTGAAACTATCAGACTACAGAAAATCTAGCCTGCAAGCTGAATACTTAATAGTAAGATCGAAGCAATGGAAGTATTTACGATCGGACACTCCAATCACAGTATTGAAGCGTTTATTTTGTTATTGGAACAACACGGAATTACAGCGGTTGCGGACGTGCGATCGCATCCTTTCAGCCGCTATTTACCTCATTTTAATAAATCAGAAATTACAGCTTCTCTGTCTGCTGCGGGCATTCAATATGTTTTTTTGGGGCAAGAATTGGGTGCGAGGCCGGAAGACTTAAGCTGTTACGATACTAGCGGTAAAGCTTTGTACGATCGCATAGCAGCGACTCCTCTATTTGCCTCAGGAATTCAACGCTTGCTCAAAGGCGCCACCAATTATAAAATCAGTTTAATGTGTGCGGAAAAAGACCCGATTACTTGTCACCGCACTATTTTAGTTTGCCACAAACTCAAAGAATTTAATTTGCAAATAAATCATATTCTGTCCGATGGCAGTTTAGAATCGCATCAGGATGTAGAAGCAAGACTTTTGAGCAAGTTTAACAAAGGTAAAAAAAATAATCAGCCAATTCAGTTAAGCTTGTTTGAATTAGAACCTCAAGTTAAAGATGAAATAGTTGATTTAGAAACAGCTTATTATCGTTATGGATTGGAAATCGCTTATGTCACCAAAGAAAGCAATTAATTTATTTACAATTGGTTTTACTCAAAAAAGCGCCGAGCAATTTTTTGATACTTTGATAAAAGCCGGAGTCCGCAGGGTGATAGATACGCGGCTGAATAATGTGTCCCAGTTAGCTGGTTTTGCTAAGCGGAAAGATTTAGAGTATTTTTTGCGGACAATTGGTAATATTAAGTATGTGCATATTCTGGATTTAGCGCCGACTCAAGATATTCTGGATGATTATAAAAAGAAAAAGGGAGATTGGGATGTTTATGAACAGCAGTTTTTGCAGTTGATTCGCGATCGACAAATTGAGCAAAAAATTTCGCCGGATATTCTAGACTGCGGGTGTCTGCTTTGTAGCGAACCACAGCCTCACAACTGTCACCGCCGTTTAGTTGCTGAATATCTCAACGATAAGTGGCAAAATGTCAAAATTAGTCATCTTTGAATTGCATAGCTGGCGGGGAGTGTACGCCATAAATACAGGAATCAATCTAAAATCTAACATCTAAAATCGAATGACTCGGATAATTTGCCTTGCTAATTCCTGGAAACGAGGTGACAGGTGCATCGCTGGAATTAATGAAATTAATGGTAACTGGGTACGTCCAATTTCCGACTTACCAGACGGCCAGATTCCTAAAGAAATACGGCAGATAAATAGACTGGAACCGGCATTATTAGATGTTATAGACATTCCTTTGGCAAATACGGGGCCGGATTTTGGTTTTGAGTGTGAAAATCTGTCTATTATTCCGGGAAAATGGCAGCACGTCGGGAAGGTTTCTTCTGCATATTTACTGAAATATTTCCGCGATCGGGCATATATTTTGCATAATGATTTGCGATTTGTGACAGTAGATTATATGCAGTCTTTGCCAAGGGAAGAGCGCATTACTTTACAATTAATAAAAGCAGTAAAATTTACCGTAAGAATGGTCGGCAAAAGATTTGAAAGTGGGAATAAATGGGAAGGATCTATTGTAACTGCATACAATCAAAAATTGACGGCAACAATTACCGATCCGGTGTTTACTAGAAGGTTGGATTTGGGTTATCGCCCGGAAAAAGCTTGTTTGCTAACCATCAGTTTAAGTATGCCTTGGCGGCCTGATGATTGGGAAGGAGACGATCCTTGTTGGAAGTTGATTGCGGGTGTGATTGAGTTGGAGGAAGATATTATTTATTATTGATTAGCAATACGAAGGACAGTTTTAGATCTAATCTAGTATCTCAAACCGTTGATGTCTTTAAGTCTCGCCCGCTCGTTTCAAAAAATCATTAAAAATGCCAGGGCTTACTCGCGATACGCTTACAGAGTCGTTAAAAAACTGTCCGAAGTATTGGATTAGCTGGTGTTTTGATTGAAATGGCGATCGATTATTGATTTTTGATTAATTTTAGCAACAACTCTTGACATCGCATACATTTGAAATTATGGTAGGGCGATCGGCGCGCACCATAGGTTTAGAGATTTTGTTCGAGATTTAACATTCTTCGTGCTATAATTCTGCGGGACTGTAGCAGAAAGGGGTGCTTTTTCATGAAAGCAGAATTTTATTATGACTGTCACAGATATATTTGCAGCTTAGTTCAAGTTGATTTTGTCAAAGAATTAAAAATTAAAAATCATCAAGGTTTTGTGTTGGCTGTTAAGCAAGGAGAAAAGATTGGACTTTTGGGGAAAAGTCGCCATAATGCTAAACAAGTTGATGTGTCTAAGCCGCATTTTTATAATGTAATTAAAGCAGCAATGAGCGCTTTGGAATTAGAAACTAGAAATGAAGTCATATTAGAGAGAAATCGAACTATTGCTGATGGGGAAGAAATGATTCAGCAGCAAAACCGAGAAATTCGCGTTTTGAATGAACAGCTTAGAATTCAATCGACTCAGATTGAGCATTTGTCAAGGGAAAACCAGCAGTTATCGGTGCAGCTAGTAGAGAAGGAAATTAGAGAAACTCAAATTAGTCAAGAAATTGAGGAAGATTTAGCGGCGGAAATTGACGATTGGGTTGGAGAATCTGAAATTAGTGAAGAAATCGATGAATTGCCGATTTTAGATTCTGGATTTGGATTGGAGTTAATCGAACATCAGCAGGATTTGCAGGATGTTGAGAAAGCTGAAGAAATCAGCGGAGGCGAGGTTGAAGTTTTGGATTTAGAAATTGTAGAACAAGTGGATGTTCCAGCCGACAATGAAATTAAGCACCTGGCTAAAAGAGGTTCACAGAGAAAGATGCGAAAGAAATAATCAAAAAATTTAATATTTTTTAAGACTCACAGGTTTGTAGTGAGGACTTCAGTCCTTCTTAAAGGTTCGTAGTGAGGACTTCAGTCCTTGGATTGGATGCGGACTGAAGTCCTGGCTACGAACCAATTATAGGGTGCATCGGGTTTTTCAAGAGGGCGAAGCATGACCGTATATGAGTTATTAGTTATAATCTCATATTGACTGCGGTCATGCTTCGCCCCTACAATCATATTTACCAAACTCAGATCCACCCCAATTATATTTTATTATGGGTTGGAATTTTACATTTATTATAGGTTGGAATTTTGCAAAATTTCTCTAATTCTTGTCCGAAATAGACGCACGGCCGATCTTTGTCCGATCGCCCTGCTTTGTTCGATAAATCCTGGTATTTCTGCGATCGGCAAAAATGGAAAAGCTACACTTTGACCAACACTCTCGTATTTGTCATCGACAAGTTGATAAACTTCTAGAGTTTGGCGGCGGTATCTCCAAATTTCTGGAACGCCCAAAGCTGCATAAATTGCGAATTTGTTTAGAGAAGAATTGGTGTAATCCGACTCGACAGCCAAATCCGGCGGCGGATCGGTTTCCAAGTCAATATCTCTGCTTCTTACTAAAGCTTCATTCTGGATGTAGAAACAGGTATCTGGTTCGATCGCGCGACTTAAATCTTCTCGTTTAAGCAGCAGAGATCGGAGTTTCATTACCTCAATTTCTAGCTCATCTGCTAGGGCTTCAATAAAACTTTCTAACATCCCTGTAGGCATTTCATGTTCTTGGTAGGGCATTCTGATTTCTAATACTCCATTGTCATAGGCAATTCTCCACGCACGATCGTCTCCAACATCAGCAAGCAACGCTTGAAAAGTTTGCCAGCTAACGCCTTTCAAAACAACTTTTGACTCTCGGATAATTTGCTCTTGTACGGGAGGAGACGGGGTTATTGTTTGCGGATTCATATTGCGAGTCCTCTGTATTGGTTTTGCGATCGAAGGTGAACAAACTTATAGCAGTTATAAACAGCCGTGTTAGGAAAGAAGTGTTGTTTAGTATTTTGTCCGGTGCGTCGCTATGAGATTGTCGATCTGATGCGAGGTATTTCAATGGCGACACACCCTACTAATAGTCAGGTGCGTCGCTATGAGATTGTCGATCTGATGCGAGGTATTTCAATGGCGACACACCCTACTAATAGTATTATGATAGCATTTTTAGTCGGGATTTCTCGGCGATTAGGTACTCCGGTACCCAAAAACGATCGATCGACATGAGAATAGCTACAGACATGAAAATATCAATATTTTCTCCCATTTCCTCAGTGGGCAATAAGCCAAATAATTCGTCGAATTCCTTGACATCTGCTAAAATATTATCAAAGTCTTCTACAAGTTCGTCCGGGTAAATGCAGTGGATTCCTCTCTCATCTTCATAATATGCTTCTTCGTCAGGAAAGAATTGTGAGGGTTTGAGTTCTTCCATGAGATAATCTATCTTGTGAAACTCTGCTTCGGGAACGATCGCAGCTAGATCCTTCCCTGCTTGCTGTAAAATAAAACGATCGCCCTTTTGCATCACTCGTTTCACGATCTCGATCGCATTTTCGCAAAATTCCTCAACAGTTAAGCGAAAAAACCCCTCAGAGTCGATCGCCAGTTTAGCCCCCACAGCCGCGCCCACAGCAGAATTTTGACAATTATCCAGGGCGATCGGTAAGATCGTAGGTGCGATCGAACTACCGTCAGCAGCATTAAATCCTTCAGTCATCAGTCGTTCCCCAACATACGCATAATTGTTGACAATATTGCACAATAGATAAAATTGTAAATATATAGCACCTACGTCTTTTTACCGCTGATGAATAGCAAATTTCTCGATCGACTCCACCACCCCTCGCGCCCAGTCATCGTCTTCGACGGCGCCATGGGAACCAACCTGCAAGTCCAAAACCTCACCGCAGAAGACTTCGGCGGTAAAGAATACGAAGGCTGTAACGAATATCTCGTGCACACCAAGCCGGAAGCCGTCGCCATCGTGCACCGAGGATTCCTCGAAGCAGGCGCCGATGTCATCGAAACAGACACCTTCGGCGCTGCTTCCATCGTGCTCGCGGAGTACGATTTAGCAGACAAAGCCTATTATCTCAACAAAACGGCGGCTGAACTCGCCAAGAATATCGCAGCAGAATTTGACACGCCCGAAAAACCGAGATTTGTCGCAGGATCGATCGGCCCGGGTACCAAATTGCCAACCTTAGGACACATCGATTTTGACACGCTAACCGCCGCTTTTACCGAACAAGCCGAAGGACTTTATGACGGCGGCGTTGACTTATTTATAGTCGAAACTTGTCAAGACGTGCTGCAAATTAAATCAGCATTAAATGCCATTGAAGAAGTATTTAAGAAAAAAGGTGCGCGGATTCCGTTAATGGTATCAGTCACAATGGAAGCCACCGGCACAATGTTAGTCGGTTCCGACATCAGCGCCGCTTTAGCTATTTTGCAGCCGTATCCCATAGATATTTTAGGATTAAACTGTGCCACCGGGCCCGATCGCATGGCGGAACACGTCAAATATCTATCCGAACATTCGCCCTTCGTGGTTTCCTGCGTACCAAACGCTGGTTTACCCGAAAACATTGGCGGCCACGCACACTACAAACTGACGCCGATTGAATTAAAAATGGCCTTGATGCGCTTCGTCGAAGACTTAGGCGTGCAAGTCATTGGCGGCTGCTGCGGTACTCGCTACGATCACATCCGCGAACTGTCAGAAATTGGCACAACTCTTAAACCCAAAATTCGCGAAATTACTTGGGAACCAGCCGCTGCTTCAATTTATAGCGCCCAACCCTACGAACAAGAAAATTCCTTCTTAATTGTCGGGGAAAAACTCAACGCTAGCGGTTCCAAAAAATGCCGCGATTTGCTAAACGCCGAAGACTGGGACGGTTTAGTAGCAATGGCTAGAGAACAAGTGCGAGAAGGCGCGCACGTTCTCGATGTCAACGTCGATTATGTCGGGCGCGACGGCGTGCGCGATATGAAAGAATTAGTATCCCGGGTTGTGACTAATGCAACTCTGCCTTTAATGCTGGATTCCACCGAGTGGGAAAAGATGGAAGCTGGCTTGAAAGTGGCGGGCGGCAAATGTTTGCTGAATTCTACTAACTATGAAGACGGAGAACCGCGTTTTTATCAAGTTTTGGAGTTGGCGAAAAAGTACGGCGCGGGGATTGTGATCGGAACGATTGATGAAGATGGGATGGCGCGCACTGCTGACCAAAAATTTGCGATCGCCCAACGCGCCTATAACGCCGCCGTCGCCTATGGAATTCCCGCCTCAGAACTCTTTTTTGACACCCTGGCTTTGCCGATTTCTACCGGGATTGAAGAAGACCGAAAAAACGGCAAAGCTACCATCGAATCTATCCGCCGCATCCGCCAAGAATTGCCGGGATGTCACGTGATTTTGGGAGTTTCTAACATTTCCTTCGGCTTGAATCCGGCGGCGCGCCAAGTTCTCAATTCCATGTTTTTGCACGAAGCGATGCAGGCGGGGATGGATTCGGCGATTATCAGCGCTAACAAGATTTTGCCGATCGCCAAAATCGACCCCAAACACCAGGAAATCTGCCGCAAACTGATCTACGACGAACGGGAGTTCGACGGCGATATTTGCATTTACGACCCCTTGGGCGACCTAACAACGGTGTTTGCGGGCAAAACTACCAAGCGCGATCGTACCCAAGACGAAAACCTCCCCGTCGAAGAACGATTGAAGCGCCACATCATCGATGGCGAACGCATCGGCCTCGACATCCAACTCGCCAAAGCATTAGAAACCTATCCGCCCCTGCAAATTATCAATACCTTCTTGTTAGATGGGATGAAAGTAGTCGGAGAATTGTTCGGTTCGGGACAAATGCAATTGCCATTTGTATTGCAGTCAGCAGAAACCATGAAAGCGGCAGTTGCTTATTTAGAACCGTACATGGAAAAGTCCGAATCCGGGGACAATGCTAAAGGCACATTTATCATTGCAACTGTCAAAGGCGACGTTCACGACATCGGCAAAAACTTGGTTGATATTATCCTATCAAACAACGGCTATCGAGTGATTAACTTGGGAATTAAACAGCCAGTTGATAATATCATCGAAGCCTACGAAAAGCACAAAGCCGATTGTATTGCCATGAGTGGCTTGCTGGTAAAATCCACCGCATTTATGAAGGAAAATCTGGAAGTATTCAACCAGAAAGGAATCACTGTTCCCGTAATTTTGGGCGGCGCGGCTTTGACTCCCAAGTTTGTACATGAAGATTGCCAAAATACTTATAAAGGTAAAGTTGTTTACGGCAAAGATGCGTTTTCTGACTTGCATTTCATGGACAAACTGATGCCAGCAAAATCTGCTGGTAACTGGGAAGATTTGCAAGGATTCTTGGATGAAGCTGAAAATAGTAACGGGGCGGTGAAAGCAGCTAAAACTTCGGCAGAAACTGCGGTTGAGGATGCTAAGAAGGCAGACACTCCGGTGATTATTGATACCAGGCGATCCGAAGCAGTTGATGCAAATATCGATCGCCCGAATCCTCCTTTCTGGGGTACAAAACTGTTATCGCCCGAAGAAATCCCGTTTGAAGAGCTTTTCTGGCACTTGGATTTGCAAGCATTAGTTGCGGGACAGTGGCAATTCCGCAAGCCAAAAGACCAATCGCGGGAAGAATACGATGCTTTCTTAGCTGAAAAAGTCTATCCAATCTTGGAAGAATGGAAACACAAAATCATCACCGAAAAGTTACTGCACCCGCAAGCAATTTACGGGTATTTCCCCTGTCAAGCTGAAGGAAATTCCTTGTATCTGTATGACCCAGAAATTATGAAGGGCGGGCAAGATGCCCACCCCACAGCAGAAAATAGTGGCACAGGCATCTTGCCTGTGAATGCCAATAGTGGCACAGGCATCTTGCCTGTGACAACATTGACATTTCCCCGGCAAAAATCGGCGCGCCGGCTGTGCATTGCCGACTTCTTCGCACCGAAAGAATCGGGCAAAATCGATGTATTTCCGATGCAAGTAGCGACGGTGGGAGAAGTTGCTACGGAGTACGCACAAAAGCTATTTGCTAACAATCAATACACCGATTATCTCTACTTCCACGGATTGGCGGTACAGACGGCGGAAGCAGTAGCCGAATGGACTCACGCGCGGATTCGCCGGGAATTGGGTTTTGCTAGCGAGGAACCGGATAATATTCGGGATATGCTGGCGCAGCGATATCGCGGTTCGCGCTATAGTTTCGGCTATCCGGCTTGTCCGAATATGGCGGATCAGTACAAGCAATTGGATTTGCTAAAGTGCGATCGTATAAACCTGTATATGGATGAAAGCGAACAACTTTATCCGGAACAGTCAACCACTGCAATTATCACCTATCACCCAGCCGCTAAATACTTCACAGCTTAATTTATTAGTGCGCGCGGAGTACCATTAGTGTCAACTTAACGTCAAATGTACTATCGATTTACTGTTTGACGACTAGGCCCAGATCTCCCTGGCACCCCCCTTAAAAAGGGGGGAACCGGAAGATATCAAAGTCCCCCTTTTTAAGGGGGATTTAGGGGGATCTAGACTCAGCAAAAAGCGCATTATACAAATAAAACTCGGCGGTTGAAACCGCTAGTACACAAACAAAGTCCGCCTTCGCGGACTGAAGAATACACAAATTCACCCAATAAAAAAGCACCTTGAAAAAGTGCTTTCATGAACCGGAAGTTTGATTGTCCCACCAAACTTTTACAAGTGATTCCGGGGAGTGCGGGCGCCGGCAGATGCTCCGGCCATTGAAGCAACCAAACCCAATAATGAGCCGAACAAAAATGACCAACCAGCTTTAGCGGCATTTTCAGCAATATTCCGAGCATCCTGAGCAGAAACGCTAGGCGCTTGGTTGGGTAGATTTACGCCGCCTTGTTGGGCTTGATTAATCGCTGCTCCGGCATTCGCTGCTACTACGCCAAAAGTCCCAGCTACGCCATTTGCTAACAGCCAAGAGCCAATTGTTAAGGTAGTTGCCCACAAAATTGCTCCGTTCAAAAGCGCGGTGCTGCGGTTCATCGGGCCGCAAGCGCGAGCAGTTACCCAACCGCCAACGCCCAAGCTTATTAATAAACTGATAATTGACCAAATTCCTACTCCAGTACCGACGTTGCCTGCAATACTGCGCGGAGCTCCTGAATTAGCAATGTTGCTCAACCCGATCGCAGCACCCAACGCACTTAACACCAGTTGTGTGCCGATCGCAATTACCAAACCTGAAAAAATTGGGCCCCACCGCACTAAATCGTGATATTCCATGACCGGCTTAACTAGAGTCTGCTCGGTAACAACGTTGTCTACTGGTCTATTTACGTATGCCATAGCTTTTCCTTTCCTTTGAGAGTTGGTTTTATTTTTAACAATCTTTCACCTAAGCATTGATTGTGGCTGAGATTGATAGAAACCATATCTGCCTGGGGAAATAACCAGTATCTATGTCTGAAGAAATAAACTAAAAAGTCATCAGCTTTCAGCCAGCAGCTATTAGCTAATGACTGATGACTGATGGCTGATAACCAATAACTATTTTATCCAGTTAAAAAAGTTCGCTGATGTATAGAGGAAAAGCGGCTTATTAACGCAATCTGACAGCAGTCCCAACAGCAGTAATCAACAGCAAAGCCCCCGAAGAGTCTACATTAATCGTGCCGGTGTCAACTTCCACCCCGATCACGGCATTAGCACCCAGGCGCTGGGCCCGTTTTTCCAGTTCCGCGAGGGTATGTCCCTGTCCTTGCGGAAATCTGCTATGCTTGTCACAAGTAGGCTCCTAAAGTAGGGAGCTACTTGGAGAATAGAGTTAGAGTCTACCTAGACTAAATCTAGAAACAATCTAGAAACCATAGAACCTTGACAAACCAATAGTTTCAGGAGAAACACCAATGAAAGCTCAGAGCAAAGTTCAGACTGCTTGCGACATCACAATCGGCGTTGATCATGGTAGCCTCCGATTACAGTTTCCCTCTCGGCACAGCCCACTATGGGAAGCCCTAGACGGCAAGTTGCTAAAAGGTAAACCCAAGTATCTACCACTAGGGCGACACGGCTACAAGGACAATCCTGAGGACTGGAAGCGTGCTTCTGAGCTAGCTGATGTACTTCAGATGCCAGGTGCACAGGCTACAACACCCGAGATTACCGTAGGCGAGATGTGGGAAGCGTACCTTCAGTGGAAAGAAACAAAAGTAGAGCCATCTACTTTTGCTGACCGCTATCTGCGACGTTATTCAAATATCATCAAAGGGCTGAAATGGGACAAAAAAAGCCGTAGTTTTTCCGCTACCGGGAACGACATCAGCAGTCTACCTGCTAACAGATTGTCTGCTGAAAAACTATTATTGTCACCTTACAATAAGGCTGCTATTGTCGATACCATCCGAGCGTTAAATGAAGCTTTTGATCGAGGGCAATCAACGGGCATGATAAAGAATGCTCAAAACCCTTATCGAAACTTACATCTTGAAGTTGTCGAGAATCCTAAGGAAAAGTACACATCAGCAATCGGTGTCGATGGTGAAATACTAGAATGGTGGCAGTTGCAAGATAGTAGGCAAGAGGAAGAATGCGAAACTGATGTACGTTTTTTTACCAAGAATGAACGTGACATTATTGTCAGGGCATTCTATGAATCAGACAAGCAAAATGAACGTAAAGCCGCGCCCTTGATTGAATTTTTGTTTCTGACAGGTTGCCGACCCGGTGAAGCTTTCGCATTGCGTTGGGGTGATATTTTCTTTGACCGTGGCTATATCCGTTTTAGTAAGAGCTACGCAACCAGCATTAAATCTACAAAGCGGACAAAAACTAAAGAGATAAGAATGTTCAGAATCACCCCGAAAATAGCTAGCCTTCTATCTAATATTAGAAAAAGTCAATCATCAGTTGACCTTGTATTCCCACAGGTAGGCGGCCAAACTCATAGCAACAGCAGTCACTCTTTAATATGGCTAGGCAAGGTAGATAAGAAAGAAGTAAATGGCAAAAGCTACGAATACCACTATCCTGGCGTAGTTACTCGACTTGTTTCTGAAGGCAAAATCAGCCAATATCTCGCACCTTATCACACTAGACACACTTACATTACCCTTACCGCTCACGCTAACAAAAGTGACACATCGGCTCTTCTGCTATTGGCTCACGCTTGCGGGAACAGTGTTGAAATCATTGTTAAGCATTACCTAGGATTTGATAAAGATATACATCTTGTCGAAGTTTAACCCTTACCTGGTAAGTCACTTACCCCCTTTAATCAGGGGGTATTTTTTTGACTATTTTCCTGTACCTACTGTCATTTTACAAAGTAAGGCCCTACTTTAGGAGCCTACTTTAATACAAC
>NZ_JAEQCX010000211.1:0-6641 GCF_020738035.1 Microcoleus sp. PH2017_28_MFU_U_A | reverse complement strand
TTTTGGACGATCGCAATAATTCTCTCAGTTGACCATTTTGACTATATGATACTACTATTGCTTACTACTGCTTACAAACTTAATAAAGTTTTATAATACTAATAAAGCTCGGCAGCAGCAATATCGGCATAGTTTTCGCCACGGGCCACCGAATCATCGGGAAAGGCAGGTTAATCAGCCAAATTATCCCCGCTGCGCCACCCAGCAAACCGCCAACCCAGATGATTTTATCAAAAAATCCGGGCGCGCGGTTGGCTTTAACAGCAGCTTTGAGAGCTTCTTCGCTGAAGTTGGGAAATTCGTCTTTGAAAGTATCGCGGATTTCTTCTCTGGATGCGAAAGTGCCGTTTTGCGATCGCAATTTCTCCAGCCGCTTCATCACCATCTTGCGGTAAACCCCACCCGCTAGAGCATCATCAGCCGCGCACTTGTCAACTTGGGCCCGTAAAATGTCAAAAGCTCGATCGGTAAGACGCCCCATAAAACTCACCTATTCCCTATTTAATTATTCTACAGGCTGCTAGACGAGATAATTGTTAAAATATATAAAGCCCCAATCAAATAATCTAAATTAACTTCATGCCAACTGCTTTAATTACCGGTGCTTCAGGCGGAATAGGCGCAGCCTTTGCCATCGAATTAGCCCAACGCCAGCACAATCTAATCTTGGTAGCTCGTTCCGAAGCCAAATTGCAGCAGCTAGCTGCTAAACTGCAACAGCAATTCAACATTTTGGTCGAAATTATCGTTCAAGATTTGACTGCGCCAGGAGCCACAACTGCTGTATTTGATGCGGTTGTTCAAAAAGGTTGGACGGTTGATTTGTTGGTGAATAATGCGGGTTTGGGGGATTATGGCGCTTTTGGCGATCGCCCTTTAGCAAAACAAGTAGGAATTCTGCAACTGAATATTGTAGCATTAGTTGAACTATCGCACTTATTTTTATCGGGAATGCGGGATAGAAAATCGGGAAGTATCATCAATGTTGCTTCTATTGCAGCCTTTCAACCGATGCCGTATTTATCAATTTATGCAGCAACTAAAGCTTTTGTCTTGAGTTTCAGCGAGGCACTTTGGGCGGAAAACAAAGATTTAGGAATTCGGGTTTTAGCACTTTGTGCGGGCCCCACAGAATCCGATTTTTTTAAAGCAGCAGAATTTCCGGCATCCCTAGCATCTAGCAGCGGGCAAAAACTCGTCCCCGCCGATGAAGTAGTGCGAGATGCACTCAAAGCTTTAGAGAAAAATCAGTCTAACGTCGTGACGGGCGGATTCCCCAATCCACTCATCGTAAATATGCCCCGATTTATGCCGCGAGAACTTTTGGTAAACTCGATAGCCAAGCTATTTCAGCGTAAGCCAGGATAACTGAAGGTGGCCAGAAACCGGGTTTTTCTCGAAATAATTCGTTGTCACCTTAAATATCGTAAAAAACCCGGTTTCTTTTAACTCAACGATGTGGGAACTCAACGATGTGGGCAGAAACCGGGTTTTTCTCGAAATAATTCGTTGTCACCTTAAATATCGTAAAAAACCCGGTTTCTTTTAACTCAACGATGTGGTCAAAATTACAGATATCGAGTTAACTGCACTCGATAGCGTTCTTTTTTAGTAATCATAACTTCCCCAATTTCCAATCTTCCCTTACCAGTAACAGCGATTAAATCTCCCGACTTAACGTTATAACTAGCTTGGGTGATGTCCTTCCAATTAACTCGCACGTCCCCTCTGTCAATAAAATCAACCATTTTGCTGCGAGACATGGCAAATCCCGCAGAAGCAACAGCATCCAATCTCATCGATGCTTCAACGGTTGTCATTTCTTTCTTTTTCGGTTCTCTAATTTTTAGTTCGCTCAACTCAATGCGCCGAGTTTTTACCGGAACCGATCGCACTTGCTGCAAACTCATCTCCAAATACTCTACCATCTCCGGCATGACAATCGCCTGCGCGCCCCGTTCCCCCAAGACAATCACATCCCCGGTTTTTTCGCGGACAATCCCCGTACCCAGCATTGCGCCTAAGAAGTCGCGGTGACTGGCGGTGTCAAACAGGAAATTGCCGGCTATCTCCACCGCAGCAATGCTAACACTCCCAGAGTCGATCGGGATTTCCGATCGGGCGATCGCAATTCTCTGCCTTTCACCCTGGGGATAGCCACCCCAAGCCACTAATTCCACATCAGTTAAGCGCTTAAATACCGTCAGAGTGTCCGCCAACTCCGGGGGCGACAGAAAATCAGTCAGAGTAACTTCCCAAGTTTTAATTGCTTGTTCAGCTTGGTCTAATGCCCGCGCCACACATTCGCGGTTTTCGATGCCTTTTAACAGTTCTTCTTTTTGTAACATCAGTCAATTTTAGATTCTAATTTGAAATTGCCAAACGTTGGTGTAGCAACTAAAAAGTCTACTTCTTTAGCAGTCCCACTACTTTAATTATAGTCTAAGATTGTCAAATAATACCAATTATTAAAAATTGTTGCTACGTTTGATAACCGTAGCAACAATTATCTGTTATTGCTTTAACTCCCCGCCGGAAACGGCAGTGTCGTTTCCCTACAGGTGAGATTTTCTCATTAACGGATTACGGGTGTTGAAAAACTCGGTTGATGCGTCCAGGAATGTCAGCGATTAGGAATGAACCATTAAATATTGACCGTTGCCGTTATATTCACCATCGCAACTGGCGAAATTAGCAACAAACCAAATCAAGTAAAACCGCCAGATTCTGCGGAATTTGGCATAGTCGATGCCGTAGTCTAAATCTTTGACTATCGCCTGAGAGTCATCAAAGTTTTTCAGCCAGTTAGCAAAGGTTGTAGAGTAATTGTAACCGTTGAGATACCATTGTTTGATGGTTTTGAGGTCTTTGTTGTGGCTGGGAACGGCATCGTATTTCCAGTAACGACCGTGGGGGAAAATGTATTTGTGGGTGAAAACACTGGAGATGTTGTTAGGGGTGCGAACGGTGATGATGTGAATGAAAGCGCGGCCGTTATCTTTGAGGAAAGAGGAGAGCTTTTGAAAAGCTTTGGTTAAATTACCGACATGACAAAAAACTCCGATCGAGAGAATTTTGTCAAATTTGGTATCGAATTGGGCGTCGTTCAAATCGCCTTCAAATAAGGTAAATCGACCTGAACTGAGGTAGCTGTCGGGATCTTGCATCCTGTGACGCATATATTCGCATTGATGGTGGCTGAGATTAATGCCAGTAAACTGGACATTGGGGAATTTGGAAAGAATGTAATTGGGAACGCAGCCCCAACCGCAGCCAAAGTCTAAAATGCGATCGCCATCCTGAATCTCTAGTTTCTCAATTACATCATCAATCATCTGAATTTGAGATTGTTCGAGGTTGGCTGCTCCTTTTTCCCACAATCCCATGCTGTATTTGGGATAAATCAGTTTGCTCTCGCCTAACATGGGATTCAGCATGGCTTGAGGTAAGTCGTACTGAAGTTTCATTAAATCTCGCGGGCCTTCCGCGGTGTGTTCTGTTTCTTTGAGTACCCATTCGTAGGGTGCGAGCAGAGAGGGAAAATACTTAAAAAAGACGGGCATACAGGTATCAAAAAGACCTCGCAATACAGAATCCGGTACTTCTAAGCCGTTGATATAAGACTCTGCTACTGCCATTTGCACCGCGTTAACCGCACTGACTGCGACGCGGGTTGCTCGATAGGCGATCGGACTTTTGAGATGGATATTTCCCACCAGCGGGATGTGCTGTTCGATGTTTTGTAGGGCTGTTGATGAACTCATGGTTATACGGGTTTTAAAGATGCTGCTATTCTATCTCAAGCAAATTGGCTGCTCCTTAGGGAACAAAAAAGCTCAAACTCTTATCAAGTAAGGTTTGGAAGAAAAAAGCCTGCAAAACTCTCAAAATATCTGGCGGTTCCAGGGAATTTAATAACGGATTTAAAGGGTTTTGAGCTATCATAAATTTATTAAGAATTATGTCAGTTAATTTGAGCTTTGAGCTTTGAGCTTTGAGCTTGATTCCAAAGGCTTTACTTGGCATATAATTGAGGTGTTTTCATTGTGCGATCGCGATTTTAATGCTGAGTGAGTTTGGCGGTTGAGGTGACGGCACGAGAAGCTAATGTCGATCGCGACTTATACTGAATCAATCAGGGAATGCAGAAAAGATGTCGAAAAACCGGGTTTGCATACAGAGTCACTGCAATAACAGATGTCCGCTCATGCCTCGCTACTTAGTTAGAAACGCCACATATGCCACAGATTCACTATCTGCCGGACGATCGCGCGATCGAGATAGACGACGACGATATAATTCTGGAAGCTTCCCTGCGTGCCGGCATTCCCCACACCCACGCCTGTGGTGGTAGTGCGCGGTGTTCGACTTGTCGTGTCTTGATAGTCGAAGGTTTGGAATTTTGCTCGCCCCGCAATTCAGCGGAAGATGAGCTCGCGAACAAACTGCGCCTAGAGCCGGAAATTAGGCTGGCTTGTCAGACACAGGTGGCGGGCGGGAAGGTGATTTTGCGGAGATTGGCGATCGATTCTGAAGACTTAGAAACCTTTAACGACGAAATCGCCGGAAACTTGATTTCTGCACCTGTGGGTCAAGAAAAGAAAATTGCAATTTTGTTTGCCGATATTCGAGGGTTTACCGCCTTTGCAGAATCGCTATTACCCTACGATGTAATTTATCTTTTAAATCGCTATTTCCAAAAAATGGGTTATGTAATCAACCGCAACGGCGGGATGATCAATAATTATATGGGCGACGGTTTTATGGCGCTGTTTGGGTTGGAAAATTCAGAGAAGGCGGCCGAACAAGCGGTGAGGGCTGGGGTGGAAATGCTGGAGGAATTGGACAAACTCAATCCGTATTTTGAGACTTTATACAGTCACAGGTTGCGGATTGGGATTGGGATTCACTGCGGTTTGGCGGTTGTGGGGAATCTGGGGGCCAAGAAAAATCAGACAGTAACGGCGATCGGGGATGCGGTAAATTTTGCCAGCCGGATTGAAGCTGCGAACAAGCAAGTGGGAACAAGTTTGCTGATTTCCGAGGAAACTTATGAGGAAATCAAGGATTTGGCGATCGTCAACCAGTGCGTATCAGTTAAAATCCCGGGAAAGAGCGGCGAATATCCGCTTTACGAAGTTGTCGGAATGCCACCGCTCCCGGTGGAAATCGAGGAGATTTTCGAGGTTGAGAAAAGTTCTTTTTTGCAGGGGTTTTTCAAGAATTTAATGGGTTTATTGGCTGCGCTGCGGAATTGGATTCGGAAAATATTTGGATCGTGAAACTTAGATTAATCTGAGCATATAATTATTGTGATACTAAAGCATTCAACGGTATGGCAACATTATTCGTAGGGTGCGAATACATCGACAATCCTTAAAGAAAAATCTGGTACATCTGTGTTTATCAAATATGTGTGTAGGGGCGAAGCGGTTTTGCAAAAGCCTCAAATAGCCAAGAGGTCGTTGAGGTAAGCACAACGAAGTTTTAGCATCTTGTTATGACATTTTTTTTCAACCATTGAGCTCCAGAAATTTTCAACCTTCTATCTATTTGTTTGACAGCCGATTCCACCGCTCCCGAGCCTATGGAACAAATCTTATCTGATGATAATTGCTCATAGTTAGGGCTTGCTGAAAAAGTCAGAAAACAGCATTTAGAAAGATAAGTGAATTCGAGATCGCCTCGGCAATATAAGTTTTGTCAATTTTTTTCTGCCGAAACATAGCTTTTACCAATGATTGGAGCAAAAAAACATCCAAAAAGGTTTTTGTTATGAAATAGACCGAAAAAAAGCCAAAAAGCCTGCCGTAGCAGGGCAGAAAGATTGATCACCAAAAAAGTTATTGCGATGCTTGTTTCAGAAGTATTATTAAGTTTAGCCATCACTCTACCGAGGCTGAATCTTCTTTTGGCTTCTCCAAATTTTCCCTCAATTAAGTTACGAATTCTCTCGTCTGATTGAGCTTGTTTTTTTATTGCTTTGCTCAGATTTTTGGGAGGTCTTCCTAGACGGACACCGCTCATTCTGATGCCCATTTCTTTGCACCAAGCTCTATTTTCTTGCGTTCGATATATCCGATCTACATGAATTGATTCAGGGTAAAATCCGGTGAATTGTTTAAATGTTTCTACTTGTATTTTTAAGTCTCCTGATTCGTTGAAATTATCCCAACTAATTCGGTCTAAAAATACGTACCCATTTCGACAACTGGCTGACAGTTTTGCCCCAAATTCAACGGATTTCCCGGCTTTTCCTCGCGACGTTGGGGCGGAACGGATTTCCCGGCTTTTCCTCGCGACGTTGGGGCGGATATGTGGTTGCTTTAAACTTACTATTCTGTCGGGAATACTATGTTCTTTCTTTTCATACATTGACAATTGTTGACGGTAGACTTCTGCAACTACTAACAGCATTTTATAATGAGATTTAGTCAGTAACTGTAGCTGACCCATTCGCTCTATATTAGCCAAATTTCTGTGGATATATTGGAGCTGTTTTTTAATTGCTTTTGTTCGTTCTTTTCGTCGTGGTTTGCGGTTTTTTGCTAGGGTTAGATATTCTTTTCTGGCTCTGTTTCGATATGTCCTCGGCTTTTTTTTTACGGGTGACTGAATTTGATTGTGTAGAGCATCTATAA